>CAWZYX010000001.1:0-104998 GCA_963966315.1 uncultured Winogradskyella sp.
GTGGGCTCGGAGATGTGTATAAGAGACAGGGCCATGACCGCCAGGAGTACCTGTGCCGTACAAATGTTAGAGGTTGCTTTATCACGTTTTATATGTTGTTCTCTGGTTTGTAAGGCCATACGCAGAGCACGCTGTTCGTTAAGGTCTTTTGTAACGCCAATAATTCTTCCCGGTACGTCTCTTTTGTAAGCCTCTTTTGTAGCGAAATAGGCAGCATGCGGTCCACCATAGCCCATTGGAATACCAAACCTCTGAGTAGTTCCAACAACTACATCCGCACCAAAATTTCCTGGTCCTTCAAGTAATACTAAGCTTAAGATATCGGCTGATACTGCAGTTTTTATATTGTTTTTAGTGGCTTTTTCAATAAAGGATTTTATATCACTTATTTGTCCATGTTTCCCCGGATATTGGATCAGGGCTCCAAAAAACTCTTCAGAATGGTCGAAATCGTCCTCACAACCAACTACCAGTTCTATTCCTATAGGAGTTGCCCTTGTTTCTAACAGGGAGAGGGTTTGTGGTAATACCTGGTCAGAAACAAAAAACTTGTTTACCCCAGCTTTTTTCTGAGCTCTGTCCCTTACCGCAAATAAAAGGGCCATGGCTTCGGCAGCAGCAGTACTTTCATCAAGTAAGGAGGCATTAGCAATTTCCATACCCGTTAAGTCAATAACCATGGTTTGAAAATTAAGTAAGGCTTCTAATCTGCCTTGTGCAATCTCTGCCTGATATGGGGTATATGCTGTGTACCAACCTGGGTTTTCAAGTATATTTCTTTGAATAACAGAGGGCAGGATGGAAGGGTGGTATCCCATTCCTATGTATGTCTTAAAGAGTTTGTTCTTCTGAGACAATTCATATATGTGGTTAAGGAACTCAAATTCACTCATCGATGGCGCGAGATCCAAAGGTTTAAGAAGTCTGATTTCATGAGGTATGGTCTCTGAAATAAGCTGTTCCATGTCTTTCGCACCAATAAAATCAAGCATTTCCTGCTGCTCGTGTGTTCTTGGGCCGATGTGTCTTATGGCAAAAGAGGACGTGTTCATTCTTAAAATAGCTTTTTTAAGTTGCAAAAATACACATAATTGAATGGTTAATTACTAAGAATAACTTAAGTTTTTAACCATTTGAATTGGTTATTAACACAATGGTTAAATTAGCGAAATGAAGACTGCTGTACATCTTTTTGATTTTTACATAAAGAGTAGTCTTCATGTGGGTTTATCGGTATTTTCATTCACCGGGATCAGTTATTATCAACTGGGTCTAACTCCAGATATTCCTGTACTGGTTTTAGTTTTTTGCGCAACGGTGTTAGGATATAATTTTGTGAAGTATATAGGATTTGTTTCCATCTTAGAAAAAGACCATCGAAAATGGTTGAATGAGATTTTTGTTTTGTCTGTTCTTTTCTTGCTCACAGGGGTCTTTTTTTTCTTCAAGCTCAGGAATATTACTCAGACTCTCTTAGTAGTTTTGGGGATACTCACAATGTTATATGCCATGCCTCTGAGTTGGCCTAATCCCATTCAATTGGGACGAATTTATGTTCTCAGGGAAATAAAGGGTGTTAAAGTGTTTATCATTGCAGTTGTATGGTCATTAACAACAAACCTTATCCCGGTTTTGGAGTCCAAAGTGTTTCCAGATTCAGATTTTGTAATTCTCTTACTACAAAGGTACCTCTGGATTCTTGTGCTGATGATTCCTTTTGAAATAAGAGATTTGAAATATGATCATCATAGTATGGGAACCCTTCCACAGGAGCTAGGAATAAATGGTGTGAAGATATTAGGCTATATCATGCTGCTGTTGATAATGTCCCTTGAATTTTTTACAAACAACTCGCTGAGCTGTTATTTTTATGTAGAGTTGTTAATGGCTCTGCTGACAGGTGGTCTTATCTTTTGTACCAATGAAAAAAGGTCTGACTATTACAGTGCATTCTTTGTAGAAGGAATTCCCATACTTTGGTTAGGAATGATCCTGTTGCTTTGCTAATTCAGCGTTAAATTTTTTTTGCAGTCGCTCTTTTTCAGAAAGGTTCAAACAGTCTATACCAGCTTTGTGAATTGATTCCGTTAACAGACTGTTTTGTTCCAAGTAGGATTTGGTCAGGTGACACCATGAGAGTCTCAATTTTAGTTTAAAGCGCTCTAATAAGGTAGCTTCGTTATATTGAGTCTTATCACAGATGTGTTTTGCTTCCTCGCAGCTAATGAATAAGAAGTTTTTTTTCATAATCTGAAACATTAAAATCCGATCAAAACCACTTGTTCTCCATACACTGAGCTAGGGCCGTTCGGGCTCTGTGTATAATCACCCAAAGATTAGACGGGGTGATGTTGAGTTCATTACATATGGTTTCGGTATCGTAGTTTAAAATAGTTTTCATTTTAAATACCAATCTCTGTTTTTCAGGTAGCTGCTCCAGACATTCATATATAGCTTCTCCCAGCTCCTTATTTTCAATATTCTCTTCAATGTTCTTATCCGTCAAATCAGAGACTCTTTCCTCCAGCCAATCACCTTCACTCCCCTCACTCTGATTGTATTTGACCTTCATCTCGGCCCTTCCTTTTTTGGAATTTATCCGTCTGTAGTAATCAATAATTTTCCTTTTAAGAATAGCGATGAGCCAAGTCCTTTCACTGGAGTTTCCTTTAAAGTTCTCCATGGATTTTAGACCTGCCAAAAAAGTTTCCTGAACGAGATCCTGAGCCACCTCGCGGTCATTTACGCGAGTAATTGTGTAGTTGAACAAATAATCTGAATATTTGTCGATCCATTTGATAGGGTTTATTTTCTGTTTCACCATGGTTCGAACTACAACTCAATAAGGTTTAACAATAATAATTTATAAATCTTATTGCTCCAGAAGACCAGATCGCCGCAAGAGTGCTTCAGGTTGAGGGTCTTTACCCCTGAATTGTCTGTACAAGGTCATTGGGTCCTCGGTGCCTCCTTTTGAAAGGATAAATGCTTTAAACTTTTCGGCCGTTTGCCTGTTAAAAACACCTTCTTCTTTAAAGTACTCGAAGGCGTCAGCATCAAGTACCTCAGCCCATTTGTAACTGTAGTAACCCGATGAATACCCACCTTGAAAAATATGTGAAAAGGAAGTACTCATACAGGTTTCAGGTACATCAGGATACAGTTCAGTAGCAGAAAAAGCTTTGATTTCGTGTTGTTTAACTTCTGAGATACCGTCCGTACTATGGACATCATGCCAGGACATGTCCAGAAGACCAAAACTAATTTGCCTTAAGGTCTGCATACCCTGATGAAAGGTGGAAGAAGCCTTAATTTTTTCAATAAGATCCATTGGAATGAGTTCTCCCGTTTCGTAATGTGTTGCAAACATTTTAAGCGTTTCTTCTTCGTAACACCAGTTTTCCAGTATTTGACTCGGAAGCTCAACAAAATCCCAATAAACACTGGTTCCTGAAAGACTTGGATATTTTGTATTGGCCAACATACCGTGCAGTGCATGGCCAAATTCATGGAATAATGTTGTGACTTCATTAAACGTTAGTAGCGCTGGTTTGGAAGAGGTTGGTTTGGTAAAATTACAAACTATGGAAACATGCGGCCGTTCATTCTTACCATTTTTGATCATTTGAGGTTTAAATGAGGTCATCCAAGCGCCATTTCTCTTACCTTCACGTGGAAAGAAATCCGCATAAAACAACGCTACAAAGGCTCCCTCTTCATCAACAACTTCGTAGGTTAGGACGTCTTTGTGGTAAGTGTCGACTTTCTTTGTTTCAACGAATCTCAGACCAAATAGCCTATGGGCTACCTCAAACGCTCCTGCGATCACATTTTCTAATTTAAAATACGGTTTGAGTTGCTCCTCATCAAGGTCAAATAGTTTTTGCTTTAATTTTTCCGAATAATATGCCGAATCCCATTTTTCGAGTTGATCGATTCCATCCTGCTCAAAGGCAAATGCTTGTAGCCTTTCAAACTCTCTAACCGCAGCTGGTTTTGCTTTTGTCAAAAGATTGTTCAGAAACTCTTTAACCAGTTCAGGCGATTTTGCCATTCGTTCCTCCAGAACGAAGTGAGCATGGGTTTTATAACCCAGTAAGTGTGCCCTTTTTGCTCTTAAACTAACGATCTTTAACAGTACTGACTCGTTATTATGTGCGTTGTTTTTGAATCCCTTACTTCCAAACCCTTTAGAGAGTTTCTCACGAAGCTTGCGATTTTCAGCATAGGTCATAAAAGGGATATAGCTAGGGTAATCCAATGTAATGATCCAGCCCTCTTTGTTTTTTTCTAGCGCGATTTGCCTGGCGGCCTCTTTAGCACCTTCCGGAAGGCCGGCTAGATCTTTTTCATCCTTCAGGTGCAGCTCGAAACTATTGGTTTCAGCTAGAACATTTTCACCAAACTTTAGTTTCAATTGACTCAGTTCTGCATCAATTTTTCTGAGCTCTTGCTTCTGATCTTCTGAAAGATTAGCTCCATTCCTCGTAAAACTTCGGTATTTTTTGGCGAGGAGGGTCGACTCCTCTACATTGAGACTTAAGGTTGCTCTTGAATCGTACACTGCTTTTACCCGTTTAAAAAGACGCTCATTTAGGGTGATGTCATTGCTAAATTCAGAGAGCATTGGAGATACTTTTTGAGCGATCTCCTGAATCTGTTCGTTGGTCTCAGCAGAATTTAAATTGAAAAACAAGCTCGATAAACGATCTAATTCGTCACCCGAATAATCCAAGGCTTCGATGGTATTTTTAAAAGTAGGGGATTCAGAATTCTCAATAATTGCATCAATCTCTTTTTGAGCCTTCTTGATAGCCTTCTTAAACTCGCTCAGAAATTCATTCTCGTCTATTTTCCTGAACTCCACTGAATTAAATGGTCCATTGTAACTGATACCGCTCATCGTTTTTATATTGCGTTTGAGCAGCAAAATTACGAGATATCAATGGTTAATTTGTTACTTCGCCTCTAAATCTCAAATTTTAAAGTGACGTATGAAAAAAATTACATTATTAACTTTTTTTATGGGTTGTATAGTTATGGCACAGCCCGATCCGGAAAATGCGGTGACCTTTAATGGAATCGACCAGTTCATTATTATGCCTGATTCTGATAACATTAACACTACTACAGTAAGTAATAGAACCATTGAAACCTACTTTAAAGTAAACGATGCCACCAACAGGCAGGTTTTTTACAAGGAAGGTGCGCAGGTTAATACCATTAAATTCTATGTGGAAAATGGAAATCTGATTGTAGGCTCCTACAGGAATAACGGAGGGCCTAACCACTCCATATGGTTTAGAACCCCTGTCAATAATGACACTTGGTATCACGTGGCTCTGGTACTTGACAATGCTTCAAGACTTCTGTTTTATTTGAATGGCGAATTACAAGCGACCAATGAAAATTACTTCGAATTACCCAACCACCCTGGTAACTTTGAAATAGCCCGTACCCAAGGTCCGGCAAGATATCCAAACTGTTCTACCTGGGGTTCTAATGGTCTGGTTGACGAGTGTCTGGGCGATGTAACAAACACTGATAATGTTGAGTTGTTCTTTGGAGGTAGCATCTCCGGTTTTCGAATCTGGGATGACGTTAGAACTGCAGATGAAATTATGATGTATAAAAATTCGCTCATTACTGATCCGGAAAGTCCAATAGGAGAAGGTTTACTTGCGTTTTTAGAAGGGTATACCATGTCCTTTCAGGATGATAACGGGAATTTTGATACAGAAGACGCTCAGGGAGTTGTTTTGAGCCTTGATGAGCTAACTGTTGAGCAAATGAAAGTGTATGTAGAGAATGGATTTTTAGAGGTGGATTTGACTAACTCCATGGTTCCGGATCGCATTGAATTATTTGATTTAATTGGTAAGTCTGTCGGTACAAGAGCTAATGCGTCGAGGATGGCTGTTCATCAACTTTCTGAAGGAATTTACATTCTTAAAATTCAGTTTCAGGGAAGAAGCGTTAGCAGAAAAGTATTGCTCAACAAAAGGTATTAGAAGGAAAAAACGCACTATAACTTATTGATAGAGTATGTTTTAACAATAGTTTATGAGGGTGTTGCATGACTTGGCTATTATATTTGCAGCATCTTTATGAGTTCATGACTCATCAAAGAATTGATTAATAGCCAAAAGCCTCGAACCTGTCGGGGCTTTTTTTGGTTACAGTTCTTTAGAGGCAGAAATGACCTTGGCCTTTAAGTTTTCCTTGAATACTATGATCCTGTTTTGTACCTCCTGATTTGAAGAACCAATTATTTGCGCTGCCAGGATACCTGCGTTTTTTGCCCCGTCGAGCGCTACAGTAGCCACTGGAACCCCTCCAGGCATTTGCAAAATAGATAGGACGGAGTCCCAACCGTCTATGGAATTCCTGCTTTTTACGGGGACTCCAATTACTGGTAATGGGGTGAGCGATGCGACCATACCGGGGAGATGTGCCGCTCCACCAGCGCCCGCGATAATAACGCTAAGCCCTCTTTTATGTGCATTGGACGCGTAATCAAACATTTTTTGGGGTGTTCTGTGTGCAGAAACGATGTCTACTTCAGTGGTTACCCCAAGTTCTTGAAGTACTTCAATTGCATCCTGCATGACGGGTAAATCGCTTTTACTACCCATAATTATTCCGACTTTTTGCATATGGTTTTGATCTTATCAGTTACTTATTACCTTAATGGTTCGTTTCACCTTTTCAGCCATTTCTCTTGCTTTCTCCATGTCTCTATGGACGATGGTAACATGTCCCATTTTCCTGAATGGACGAGTTGTTTTCTTGCCATAAATATGTGGTGTAACCCCTTCCAGGGAGAGGATCTTTTCCAGATTCTTATAGTAAACAGGGCCTTCAAAGCCTTCTGCTCCAACCAGATTGACCATAACTCCTGCTACTTTGCTTTCGGTAGATCCCAGAGGAAGACTGAGAATTGCCCTTATATGTTGTTCAAATTGAGAGGTAAAACTTGCCTCAATTGAGTAGTGCCCAGAATTGTGAGGTCGCGGGGCTACCTCGTTCACTAAAATCTCATCATTTTGTGTTTGAAACATTTCAACAGCAAGCAAACCCACGTGTTCGAAGGCTGCTGCAGTTTTTAGTGCTACCAACTCTGCTTTTTTTTGTATTTCTATTGGTACCCTTGCCGGACATAGGACGTATTCAACCTGGTTGGCTTCAGGGTGAAACTCCATCTCAACCGTTGGGTAGGTTTTTAGATCGCCATTTGTCCTTCTTGCCACAATTACTGCCAGTTCATTTTTGAAGGGGATCAGTTCTTCAGCAATGCACTCCACATTTGGAAGATCGAGTAGATCGGAATAACGACGAATAATTTTAACACCGGTGCCGTCGTATCCAAACTGCGCACTTTTCCAAACAAACGGATAGGAAAGCCCTCCGTTATCAACCGCTTCATCAATTTCGGAAGTATAGGCAAATCTGCTAAAATCAGCTGTTGGTATGTTGTGATCTCGATAGAATAGTTTTTGCTTGGCTTTGTTTTGGATGATCCTTAAGGTTCCAGGTCGAGGGTAAACGCTTATTCCTTCCTTTTCAAGCTGTTCCAGTGCATCAACGTTTACATTCTCAATTTCAATGGTAACGAGATCTGCTTTCCTTCCAAAATCCAGAACGGTCTTAAAATCCATCAAATCTCCCCGATAGAACTCATTACATGCAAGTCGGGCAGGTGCCTCTTCACTGGGGTCTATTACTAGTGTATGGATATCGTACATGCGTGTACAAGAGAGCATCATTTTTCCCAATTGACCTCCACCAAGAATGCCAAGTTTAAAGTCTGACGAAAAGTAGTTCTTCATCTAATAATTACAATGTTGATCTGGTAATAACCACCTTGATTAATACGTAATAACAAAAATACACTTTCTGCAGTGATTCTCTTGAATTTCAGAATTCAAAAATGGTTATTTGGGCATCTATGATTATCTTTGACGTTTCAAGATCTTCAGATCAAATGATTAAGTTACACGACCTATACTTTAAGCCCTTTATTTCAGCTGAAAAATTAGATGAAACCGTCCAGAGGATGGCCTACGAAATTTCCGAGGACTTGGGGGATGAGATACCTGTATTTGTAGGGATTATGAATGGCTCATTTATGTTTGTGAGTGACTTTGTAAAGAAGTATCCAAAGCCCTGCGAGGTCACGTTTATTAAACTTGCTTCGTATGAGGGTCTTAAGTCAACGGAGGACATACAGCGACTTATTGGGCTAACTCAGGATCTTTCAAATAGAACGGTCGTTATTCTTGAGGATATCATAGATTCAGGAAATACTCTGGCGGAAGTTCACAGAATATTTAAAAATGAAAAGGTCAAAGCACTTTACATAGCGACCCTATTTCACAAGCCGGAATCTTATAAAAAGGACTTTAGACTTCATTACATAGGGCTAAATATTCCTAACAGGTTCATAGTCGGTTACGGATTGGATTACGAGGGTCTGGGTCGTGATCTGCCGGAAGTATACCAGTTAAAAACAACACAACATATGACCAATATTGTTTTATTTGGCCCACCAGGTGCCGGAAAGGGAACACAAGCTAATTTTTTAAAGGAAAAGTATAATTTAGTTCACATTTCTACAGGAGATGTGTTTCGTTATAATATCAAAAATAAAACAGCGCTAGGGATGTTGGCCAAATCCTACATGGATAAAGGTGAACTTGTCCCGGATAAAGTGACTATAGACATGCTTAACAATGAGGTTGAGAAAAACACCGATGCCAATGGTTTTATTTTTGATGGCTTTCCGAGAACAAATGCTCAAGCTGATGCTCTTGATACCTTGATGGATGCAAAAGATTCGCAAATCAATGCCATGGTAGCCTTGGAAGTAGAGGATGAGATTCTTGTAGAAAGGCTGTTGGAGCGAGGAAAAACGAGTGGTAGAGCCGATGATGCGGATGAGTCCATTATCAGAAATCGAATTAAGGAGTATTATCAGAAAACAGCCATATTGAAGGATTACTATTCATCTCAGAGTAAGTATTACGGGGTGGATGGAGTAGGCAGTATCGAGGCTATTACAGAGCGCTTAAGCGCAGTAATTGACGCGCTTTAGAGCAATTTAAAAAATACAAGTATTGACCGAAGGCAATTTTGTTGATTATGTAAAGATGCATGTTAGCTCCGGAAACGGAGGTAAAGGCTCTGCTCATCTTCACAGGGAAAAATACATCGCAAAAGGGGGACCTGATGGTGGTGACGGGGGTAGAGGAGGACATGTTATCTTAAAAGGTAACGCCAACCTCTGGACCTTACTTCATCTCAAGTACAAACGTCATATTAAAGCAGGTCACGGTGAGCACGGTGGATCCTCAAGAAGCACAGGTGCAGATGGGAAGGATGTTTACATAGAAGTACCCTTGGGCACTGTTGTAAAAAATACGGATACCGGCGAGATTCTATTTGAAATTACCGAAGATCAGGAAGAAAAGATAGTTGCAGAAGGGGGGTTGGGCGGAAGAGGAAACTGGCATTTTAAAAGCGCTACCAATCAAACTCCTCGGTATGCGCAACCTGGAATTCCCGGTACTGAAGTAAATATTACCATAGAATTAAAAGTCCTGGCCGATGTGGGTCTCGTGGGATTTCCGAACGCCGGAAAATCAACGTTATTATCTGTTTTAACTTCCGCTAAACCAAAAATTGCAGATTATGAGTTTACAACCCTCAAGCCCAACCTGGGTATCGTAAAGTATAGGGATTATCAGTCCTTTGTTATGGCTGACATACCGGGAATTATTGAAGGAGCTGCTGAAGGCAAAGGACTGGGACATTATTTTTTAAGGCATATTGAGCGCAATTCGGTTTTATTGTTTTTAATTCCTGCTGATGCCGATAACATTGCGAAGCAATACAAGGTGCTATTGAGTGAGCTTAAGCAGTACAATCCAGAAATGCTGGACAAGGAGCGTCTTATAGCCATTTCCAAATCGGACATGTTGGATGATGAGTTGAAATCTGAACTCAAACAAGAGCTAGACCGTGAATTGAATGTGAAATACTTTTTTATTTCCTCGGTAGCCCAACAAGGGTTGATAGAATTAAAGGATGCTCTGTGGAAAGTTTTAAATAATTAAGGCATGACTTTTAAAGAGCGTGTAAAAAGTATTGTTGAACTCAATAATAACAAAGCTAGCTACGTTTTTGCCTACTTTATTCAGTTTCTTATCGTCCTTTCTGTGATCACGTTTTCCATAGAGACTTTGCCAAATATTTCTGAATCCACGAGGTCAATTTTAAATTTTATTGAGGTTTTTTGCGTGATTGTATTCACGCTGGAGTACATCTGTCGAATTTATGTTGCAGACCGAAAATTGCGATTTGTTTTTAGTTTTTTTGGCCTCATCGATCTTTTGGCGATTTTGCCTTTTTATCTTTCTTTTGGTGTGGATCTGAGGTCGCTAAGGGCCATGAGGCTTTTTCGGCTCCTCCGCTTGCTTAAGCTGGTCCGTTACAACAAAGCCATGCGTCATTTTACAGAAGCCATGCTTCTGGCTAAGGAGCAGATTATTTTGTTTATGGGGGTTACCTTGGTCTTGATTTATTTTGCCGCTGTAGGGATCTATTACTTCGAGAATGAAGCGCAACCAGATCATTTTTCATCTGTTTTTGACAGTCTATGGTGGTCAATAGTTACATTGACTACTGTAGGTTACGGGGATGTATACCCCATAACAGTAGGTGGTAAAGTATTTACCTTTTTCATGTTGCTTATTGGACTTGGAATTGTCGCTATACCAACAGGAATTATTTCTTCTTCACTAACCAAGACCATTGAGGGTAAAACCCAAGACAAAGGTTAAAAGCATTTCAAATAAGAGTTCTTTTAATTATTTTTAAATAAAAAGAACTGATGAGAACTTTCTTGAGTTTGTTTATTGCAGCGCTGTTAACTTCATGCGGAGTATCGATAAATTACGATTATGACCAAAATACTGATTTCAAGAAGTACCAGACATACGCCTATTATAACGATATGGAAACTGGTCTCACTACCTTAGACGAGCGTCGTCTGATCAGGGCTTTGGATACTATTTTGCATGAGAGGAGGTATAGAAAAGCAGAGCGACCAGACTTCCTTATCGATATTAAAGGGCTTACAAGCAGAACCTCTAATCAATCCAGTGTAGGAGTTGGGGTTGGCAGTACCGGAGGAAATACAGTGGGTACGGTTGGAATAAATGTGCCCTTAAATAGTTATCAGACTTATGATGAAATGATGATTGAGTTCGTTGATGAGACTAATGAGAGAACATTTTGGGTGGCAGACCTGAATGTCATTCTCACTACATCCAATGAACCTGAGCAGAGGTATAACTTCTTTAAAAAACTTGCAGAAAAGATTTTAAGACACTATCCTCCTACAGCAAAATAATGATGGAGTTGGTTGTTTTGGAAGGGTCTAAACAATTATGATCTCAAAATATTATTCGTTTGTGTTTTTTTCAGGGGATAGTTACCTTAAATTAAAGGCAAGGAGAATTTTTAAGTTTTACTGTTTTCTAAGCTACCTGATATGCTATTGTACTAGTGTGGCACAGACTTCTAAAACTGAAATTGCAAGGGCATTACTAAACGAAGAATACAGTGTTGCTGAATCGAAGTCTTTGACGTTTTTAAAAGATCACTCTGATGATCTCGGAATTCTTGAAACCCTGGGTGATTCATATGCTTATCAGGAAAAGTGGGATATGGCGATAGAAGTATATACTTCACTCGTAGATCTTGAGCCACAAAAGGCGAATCTCCATTACAAACTGGGGGCGTCTTTAGCCATGAAGGCCTCGTCAATAAGTAAATTAAGAGCTGTATGGTATGTTTCTGATATTAAGAAGGCACTCAAACGTGCGTTGGCACTGGACCCTCACCATATTGAGGCACATTGGGCATTTGTGAAGTTTTATTTGGCACTGCCAGAAGTACTGGGAGGTGGTCGGGAAAAGGCACTATGGTATGCGAGCTCACTCGCCTCAATTTCCCCAGTTGATGGCTTTTTGGCGAAAGGGTACCTTTATAAATATATAGACGACCCAAAAGCAGCAGAGCTCAACTATGTCAAAGCTGTTCAAATGGGTGGGTCTCTTTTATGCTACAAAGAATTATCAAACTTTTACTTGAGTATACACAAGCCTGAAAAGGCTATGGTAACTTTGGAAAAGGCATTGGAGTTTCATAGGGATAACCAACTGCATTATCAATTGGGAGCAATATCAGCAGATCATGATGTTCAAGCACAGAAAGGTATTGCGTCCCTTAACTCGTATATTAAAAACCACAACTTCAATGATGAGCTAGCACTTGAATGGGCGTATTTGAGGTTGGCACAGATTTATAAAAATGAAAACAACAAGAGTCTGGCGCTACTGTATATTGGGAATGCCCTGAGTAAAAATCCAGACTTTTCCCTAGCCTTGGAAGAAAAAGAGCTGATTCTCAAGCTCTGATATCAATTAACACAATTTTTTACGCTTATGAATACTGCTAAATAACTGTTAATTATTTTAAATTAATAGTAATACTTTTATATTTGCAATCAAATATTTTAAAAATGATAAGTTTGCTATCAAATTTAAAGATTGCTGTGCCAGACAAGATCTACATTAAGGATCCTGAGTCATCAGATTTGGGTAGGCGTATTGTGGAGCATAGCATCATTCTGATTGATGAACTTGGTTTTGATAGTTTTACCTTCAAAAAATTAGGACTTAAAATCGGATCGAATGAAAGTTCTATTTACCGATATTTTGAAAGTAAACACAAGCTTTTATTGTATCTGACCTCATGGTATTGGGCTTGGATAGAATACCACCTGGTATTTGCGACCTTTAATATTTCCGACAGAGAGAAGCAACTGTCCAAGGCCATTGAAGTGGTTTCCAGACCTGTTGAAAAGGATGTCACCTTTTCTCATATTGATGAGGTTGCGCTCAACAGGATCGTTATTAACGAATACTCGAAATTATACCTGACTAAAGAGGTAGATAGTGAGAATAAAGAAGGGTATTTCGTGATCTACAAGCGTTTGGTTTCGCGGATTAAGGAAATGATTCTTAAAGTCAATAAGGACTATCAATACCCGGCAAGCCTGGCAAGTACAATTATTGAAGGAGCCTTGCACCAGCATTATCTCAAAGATCATTTCAAGTCCATTACGGATTGTTCAACCTCGGTCACTCCTGCTCAGTTCTTTACCGATTTAACCCTAACAACTTTAAAAACAAGCACAAATGGATAAAAGTACCTCAATGTTAACTCCCTGGCAGCGCTTTATTGGTTTACTGAAGCTCGAAAAAAAGGACCTGCTTCAGGTGATCTATTACGCTGTTTTTTCAGGTTTAATTAGTTTGACCTTACCATTAGGGATTCAGGCGATCATTAACTTAATTCAGGGGGCGCAGGTAAGTACTTCATGGATCGTCC
This sequence comes from uncultured Winogradskyella sp., assembly GCA_963966315.1. Classification (GTDB taxonomy): domain Bacteria; phylum Bacteroidota; class Bacteroidia; order Flavobacteriales; family Flavobacteriaceae; genus Winogradskyella_A. Next base: position 13,459 of record CAWZYX010000001.1, read on the forward strand.
TAGTTGTTCTGGTGACTATAGGTGTAGCCTTTGTGGGTGTGCTTCAGCTCATGCAAATGCGTATCATAGAAACAGTACAGCAGCGTGTATTTATGAGGGCCTCGTTTGAGTTTACCTATAGGTTTCCGAAAATACGGATGGAAGAACTGCGGAATTATTATCCACCCGAGTTGGCAAATCGTTTTTTTGATGTACTTACAGTTCAAAAAGGACTTGCAAAATTGCTTTTGGATGTACCTGCAGCCGTTCTGCAAATCGTTTTTGCATTGATCCTGTTGTCTTTTTACCATCCTTTTTTCATTGCTTTTGGCCTCCTTCTGGTGGTACTTATTTACATTGTTTTTAAGTTCACCATACAAAGGGGCATGGCCACAAGTCTTATCGAGTCCAAGAAAAAGTATATGGTGGCGCATTGGATTCAGGAAGTGGCGCGAGCGATCACGAGTTTTAAGGTCTCGGGCAGAACTTCTTTGGCACTCGATAAGAACGATAGGCTGGTCGGAGGTTACCTGGTAGCGCGCGAGAATCATTTTAGAATACTAGTAATTCAGTTTATTCAGATGATTGGGTTCAAAGTGATAGTGACCGCAGGACTTTTGGTAATTGGCGGACTGCTGGTATTGTCTCAGCAAATGAACATCGGTCAATTCGTGGCAGCTGAAATCATCATTTTATTAGTTATTGCGTCTGTTGAAAAACTTATCCTAGGGTTGGAATCATTTTATGATGTCCTGACCTCTCTTGAAAAAATGGGTCAGGTAGTAGACAAACATCTGGAAGACCAGGGAGGAGTGGAGTTAAATTCCTCTATGGGCTTTAAGATAGAGTTAGATCATGTGTCTTACATGGTCCCAAACAGACAGGTTCATATACTTAAGGATGTTTCATTCACGATTAATCCTAAAAGTCGTATTCTGATCAGAGGTGAAAGCGGTTCTGGAAAATCGAGTTTACTCCGTATCATTGCAGGGATTATTCAGCCAACTCATGGAAGGATATTCGTCAATGATGAGGCATTATCAAATATCTATTTGAATTCCTACAGAGCGCATCTTGGTGTGTCTCTTGCAGATGAAACACCATTTGAAGGCAGTATCAGGGACAATATCACCCTTGGAGACGCGACCATTAATGACGAGTCTATTGCAACTGCGATTGAAGTAGTTGGGCTGAAGGAATACTTAAAAGAAACGGAAAAGGGTCTTGATACCATTATTTATCCAGAGGGTAAACAAATGTCTTTCACCATTTCTAAGAAGATCATTCTGGCCAGGGCTCTGGCAAAGTCTCCTGAATTGTTGATCCTCGAAGAGCCTCTGGAACATTTTGAGAATCATGAAGCCAAGCGCATCATAAATCGTCTAACGGATGAGGACAGTCCTTGGTCATTGATTGTTGTAAGTTTTAATAACGACTGGGCTGCGAATTGCTCTCAGGTCATTACTTTGAAAAAAGGTCAAATTATTTAAAAAGACAGAACCATGCTCAATATATCACAAAATCCATTGAATAAGGAGGTTGATTTAACCAAGTATAAGTCGGCAGCCCATGTCTTCCACAAGCGGTACTACAGGTACTTCACCCGGTTCTTAACTGGATTCGCTCTCGTGGCCTTTGTGATGTTGTTTTTACCCTGGACCCAGAATATTACAGGGAGAGGCGAGGTCACAACGCTGACACCTGATCAAAGGCCACAGACCATTCAATCACCAATTCCGGGCAGAATTGAAAAGTGGTTCGTTCGCGAAGGCGATTATGTTAAAAAAGGTGATACCATCATGCAGATTGCAGAGGTCAAAAGTGAGTACTTTGATCCCAATCTGGTGCAAAGAACCGAGCAACAGCGCACGGCCAAAGAGTTTGCGGTAAAATCCTATAACGAGAAAGTAAATGCACAGGATCGACAGATTAAAGCGTTACAACAGGAACGTGAATTAAAGCTACAACAAGCCAGAAATAAATTGCAGCAGGCGAGGTATAAAGTGCAGATGGATAGTATTGATGTGGAGACGGCAGAGATCAATATTGGAATTGCACAGACGAGATATTTACGAACGCTGGATCTTCAGGATTCCGGTTATGTGGCCGTAAAAGAACTGGAAGAGTCTAAATTAAAGCTCCAGGAGACAGAGCGAAAATTAGTAAGCACCAAGAACAAATTGCTGGCAAGCAAGAATGAAGTTTTAAACGCCCAATACGAAATAAGTCGTGTAAATGCTGAGTATTCTGATAAAATATCCAAAGCAGAAAGTGAAAAATACTCCGCTTTATCCAGCCAAATGGATTCGGAAGCGCAGGTGACCAAACTGGAGAATGAGGTTTCCAATTATTCGATACGTAATGCACTTTTGTTTATCACAGCAACGCAAAATGGGTTCATTAATACTGTAAAACGAGGTGGAATTGGCGTTACCTTTAAAGAGGGTGAGGAATTGGTAGGCATTATGCCTGCAGATGTTGATCTGGCTGTTGAAACCTTTATTGAGCCAATTGATTTGCCGCTTATGCACAAAGGAGAGAAGGTAAGAATACAGTTTGACGGATGGCCCGCAATTGTTTTCAGTGGATGGCCAAACGTATCGTACGGAACCTACGGAGGGGAAGTGGTGGCCGTTGAAAACTTTATTAGCGATAACGGTAAATTCAGGATTCTTTTAAAACCAGACCCTGATGATCATCCCTGGCCTGAGGAAATAAGAGCGGGTTCGGGAGCCTTTACAATGGCTTTGCTCGAGGACGTCCCAATTTGGTTCGAAATTTGGCGTCAGCTAAATGGCTTCCCGCCTAATTATTATCAACCGGAAGGTGGTTCCACCGCTTCTAAAAAGTGATCATGAGGAAACTAAGCACACTCTTATTTATTTGGCTGAGCTCGCTGAGTTTTGCACAGGTAGAGGATCTATCCAATGTTCTGCGATTTGATGAGTATCTGGCTTATGTGAAGCGTTTTCATCCAATCGTAAAGCAGGCAGAGCTGGTTATTGATGAAAGTCAGGCAAAACTCTTAAAATCTCGGGGAGCCTTTGATCCTAAGATTGAGGTCGATTATGACAGAAAAAAGTTTAAAGAGTCTGAATACTGGGACAAGCTCAATGCAACTTTCAAGATTCCTACCTGGTACGGGATTGAGTTAAAAGCCAATTTCGAAGAGAACACGGGTGATTTTTTAAATCCGGAAGGTTTTGTTCCTAATGACGGGCTCTACAGTGCAGGAATAAAGATCTCGGCTCTGGAGGGGTTGTTGATAAATGACCGAATGGCTCAGCTCAAGCAGGCTAAACTCTTTAGGGAGCAGGCAAAGGCCGATAGAGACTTATTAGTGAACAACATTTTGTTCGAAGCTTCCCTGGTTTATTTTAAATGGTTGCAGGCCTATAATGAGAACGAGCTGTTCCGAAGTTTTTTAGAGAATGCCAATATCAGATTTCAGGGAATAAAACGAGGTGCAGAACTTGGACAATTTGCCCCTATTGATTCCACTGAAGCCAGAATCGTCATTAACGACCGAAGACTTAGTTTTGAGCAAACACGGGTTAAATTGATAAAAGCTAGGTTGGAACTCTCTACATTCTTATGGCTAGAGAACAATATTCCGGTTCAGCTGCAGGATGAGGTTATTCCTGATGCAAACAGTGAACCCATAGTAGATGATACTTTCAATATAAGTACTCTGGTGAGCGATACTCTGTTAATCGATAACAATCCCAAACTGTTGTCTCTGGACTATAAACTTCAAAACCTAGAAGTTGATAAGCGCCTTAAAGCCAACAGGCTCTTGCCCAGATTGGATTTGGAGTACAATTTTCTAACTGAGACCGGAGATGTACTTAATAGCTATAATACTGCCAATTACAAGGCCGGGGTTACTTTTAGCCTCCCGTTATTCTTAAGGAAAGAACGCGGAGATTTGCAGGTGGCCCAACTCAAAGTGCAGGATGCTGAGTTTGAGATCGATGCCACGCGTGTGAACCTTCTCAACAAGATTGATGCGCTCCGACAAGAGTTGGATTCCTACGTCATTCAAAATGAAGTGACCCAACAAATGGTGAGCGATTCTGAACGCCTTCTGAGGGCCGAAATTAGAAAGTTTCAGGTTGGTGAAAGTTCCTTGTTTCTGGTCAATACCCGAGAAGCAAAGCTGATCGAAAGCCAACTAAAAGCCATCAAACTCCAGAATAAGTTCTTTGAAACCAAAGCCAAACTATTCAACAGCATTGCCATTAATCCTGATTTCTAAAATCCTGAGTTGAATTCCTTATTTTGCGTTCTGTTAATTTGGTTTTTGATTTTAGTAATTTGATTTTTGTCGTATGAACATTCATTTTATTGCTATAGGAGGTGCGGCAATGCACAATCTGGCACTGGCTCTTCATGAAAAAGGGTATAAAATTACCGGAAGTGATGATGCTATTTTCGATCCTTCTAAGTCCCGTTTAGCCTCAAAAGGTTTGCTACCAGAGCAATTTGGATGGTTTCCCGAAAGGATAAATAAAGATCTCGATGCTGTTATTCTTGGAATGCATGCCAAAGAAGATAATCCTGAATTGCTTCGTGCTCAGGAGCTTGGTCTGAACATATATAGTTATCCGGAGTTTTTGTTTGAGCAGTCGAAGGAAAAAACCAGAGTTGTCATTGGCGGCAGTCACGGAAAGACCACAATTACAGCCATGATCCTGCACGTGATGAATTATCATGAAAGGGATGTTGATTTTATGGTGGGTGCCCAATTGGAAGGTTTTGACGTGATGGTAAAACTGACCGAAGACAACGACTTCATTGTCCTGGAAGGGGATGAGTACTTGAGTTCGCCAATTGATAAGCGACCAAAGTTTCATTTGTATCAACCAAACATTGCCCTGATCAGCGGTATCGCCTGGGATCATATTAATGTTTTTCCAACTTTTGACAAGTATGTGGAGCAATTCAAAATCTTTGTTGATTCAATCGTAAGTGGGGGAAGTATCAATTACAATGCAGAAGATGCAGAAGTAGAAAAAATTGTGGAAGCATCGGAAAATCAAATAAGAAAGATTCCTTATTACACACCTGGCTACTCAGTAGAGGATGGGGTAACCATGTTGGAAACAGATGAGGGACCCATGCCAGTTGAAATTTTTGGTAGGCACAATCTAAATAACCTTGCTGGTGCCAAATGGATCTGCCAGCACATGGGCATTGACGAGGATGATTTCTACGAAGCCATTGGTTCTTTTAGCGGGGCCAGTAAGCGCCTAGAAAAGATAGCTGAGAACCAAACATCAGTTGTCTTCAAGGATTTTGCCCATTCTCCGAGTAAGGTAAAAGCAACCACACAGGCAGTTAAAGAGCAGTATCCAGACCGTGAACTTGTAGCTTGTCTTGAACTGCATACCTACAGTAGTCTTAATTCTGAATTTCTAAAGGAGTATGATGGCGCTTTGGACAGTGCAGATACTGCTGTCGTGTTTTACTCTCCGGAAGCCTTGAAGATCAAAAGATTAGAGGAAATTTCGAAAGAGCAGATCACAATGGCCTTTAACAGAAAAGATCTCACCGTTTTTACAGATCCCGAATCGTTTAAAGCATTTTTATTTGCTCAGGACTTCCATAAAAAGACTCTTTTATTAATGAGCTCAGGTAATTATGGAGGATTGGATTTTGATGAGCTCAAAGATTTGTTTTAAGGATGATCAAATGGCTGAAATAATGATTCTAGCGATTGTAATCACCAAAAGAACGACAAGGAGAATCCCGCTTACAATAATCTGAATACGTTGATACCTGGAGAATTGATCCCAAAAATTATCAAATTTCATTTTCGCCGGATTTTCCTGCTTCACTTTTAAACCCAATATCTGAGTTTGGTTTTTCGCCTTTGGTCAGACTCTTAATGTGAAGATCTCTCTGAGGGAACGGTATTTCGATTCCTGCCTTTTTTAATCTGTTGTAAATATCGATGGATATTTCACTTTTTGAACTTAATCCATTTTCAAAATATACCCAATACCATAATGTAAAGTCCAGAGAACTATCTCCAAATCCTTGAAAAAGGGGCAGGGGTGGGGGATCTTTGAGCACTGCTGGATGGGCTTTTGCAGCTTCATTAAGAATCTCCATTACCTCATTAGGGTTGCTTCCGTAGGCTGTGCCTAGTTTGATCTCCATTCGACGTATCTTGCTTGACAAGGTCCAATTGATGAGGTCGTTGGTAATTAAATTGTTGTTAGGAACAATCACTTCGGCACCATCATAGGTATTTATGACGGATGCCCTTACCCCAACCTTGTTAACTGTGCCCCAAAGATTGTCAACCTCTACTGAGTCTCCCGGAAGGATAGGCCTCTCAAAGATGAGAATAAGACCAGAAACAAAATTAGAAATAATGGTTTGCAATCCAAATCCAATTCCCAATCCAAGTGCACCCGCCATTAAATTGAAAGTACTAAGATCAACTCCCAGGATGGAAATCGCAAAAATAAATCCGAATCCAATAATCACATATCTGATGATAACTGAAATAGCTGTAGGGATGCCTTTAGGTAGCTTAAACACTTTAAGTGCACCATTTCCATCATTAATTAAGAAAGCCACTAAACTCGATAGAATATAAGATGAAAAAAGGACAATAAAGAACAACAGGATAGCCCCTAGCGTAAATTCAATACTACCAACCTTATAACTTTCAGTTAATTGGATTTCCATAAGTTCATAAAGAGGGTCTAGCTTGTCAATAATTTTTAGAAAGAACATAAACCACAGCAGGATGATCAAAAATTTAAGAACATTTAAAACCTTCTTTTCTACCGATTTTCGCTCTATTAACGAATAATTATCGATAACACCATAGTGTCTGTTAATGATACTAATTGCAGCACTTTCTGCAATTAAAAGAGCTGCATAAAAAATGATCGATACCCCGCCCATAAGAATACATACCTTCAGGCATAAGTCTGTTAAATTGGTGTAGCCAACAAGATTTGAGACAATGGAGATGGTGAGACAAAGAAAAAGCACAGGACTAATTTTGACGATGGCTTTAACAAAATCACCGTTTTTTATTGTCTTTTTCTTACGGTTATATGGTCGGACGTAATAATAAAGAACTCCTATGGCAATGATGGATTCAATAAGCAACAGGATCCGGTATTGAAAAGAGCTGAACCAGGCGTATGTTTTGAGCGTGTCAATAACTACCAAGATGACGATATAAGTAAAGATCGCTCTCAGAAACTTGTCTTCATAAGGTCTGATGATTGGTAGGGCTGATACTAAGAGTAGAATCCCGGTGACATCTATAAAAATTCTCTGGTAATCGTTTGTAAAAAACCTAAAGAGCAGCAAACAGCTAAACACAACAATTACTTTATCATGCTTCAGAAAAAGTTCTTCTACATGAATTAAATAGCGTTCTTTGTTACCAAGAGGATATTTAATAAAGGACCGTTTCAAATAGCGCACCAAAAAAATAACGAGTACCACCATTAAAATAAATTCGATGAGGTGATTTGCATTAACATGTGTGACCTCTTTCAGTTTCCTCAGTTGATCTTTTAAACCCAATTCGGGGATTGTGATGGTATCCGACTCAAGTTCAATATCAATTTCATTCCACAAAAAGCCATGTCTTCTGTATAGATAGTCGAAGGTGTTGGATCTTTTGAAGGCATCGAGCGCTTCCGAAGCTTCATTGGCTTCTGTTATTAGATTATCAATTTCAGCCTCAGTTTTTAAATAGGAAATAATGCCACCTTTGGTTTGCTCAAAGGTATCTTCAAGATCTGTTATCGTAAGGTTTATGTTGTTTAAAAATTCTTCAGGAGCTTTTAAGATAATGGTGTCGCTTTTTACTTTCGCCCACTTAGCCAAAGAAGGATTCAGTTCGTCAATGACCTTGGCATTATCTTGTATCTGGTTTATGATGGTAGATTTCCAATCTTGTAATTTAGCTTCGTATACCCTCCATTTTCCTAAGTAATTATCTACCTTTTGCCGGTTGGGATTGGCTTTGATAAAATTAAAGGTGGCTTTTTTTTCATTCTGTACAATACCTTTATAGTTGGGTAAAAGCGAATCAATACGTGCGATCTCTGAAGAGGGCCGAGTCCTTTTTTTTGCAATTACCAGAAGTTGTTGCGTTTTTCTTAAGTTGTCAATGACATCCACAATAAGTAATGCAGAAGGCTCTTCAACATCAGAAGAGTCTGTTTGCGAAAGCGGAACTTCTATTTGCGCATTGACGTTTAAAAGGCACATCAAGAAGAGTATAACGACTGATAAACGGTTGTAGAATGCATTCATAGAAGTTCAATTTAAGAATTGAGGTGGGTTTTAAAAAAAGCAATCGTTCTGCTCCAGGATAGCTCGGCAGCTGCCTTGTCAAATCTGGGAGTGGTATTATTGTGAAAACCATGATTCACTTCCGGGTACATAAAAGCCTCATAAGTGGTGCCCGTATCTTTTAAGGCCTTCTCGTATGCCGGCCAGCCCGCATTAACCCGCGTATCTAGTTCGGCATAGTGGATCATAAGTGGAGATTTAATTTTAGAGACATCTTTGGTGTCGGGTTGTCGACCATAGTAGGGTACCGCGGCACCCAGATCTGGCAATCTAACGGCCATCATATTAGAGATCCAGCCACCAAAACAGAAACCAACTACACCTACCTTCCCATTACAATTTTCATGAGCTTTTAAATAATTGAAAGCAGCAATAAAATCTTCCAGCATCTCATTTCTGTCACGTTGACGTTGCATGGCTCTGCCATCGTCGTCATTTCCGGGATATCCACCCAAAGGGGAAAGGGCATCAGGTGCAAGAGAGATAAAACCTTCGAGCGCAGCACGTCTTCCAACATCCTCGATATAAGGGTTCAATCCTCTGTTTTCGTGAACCACTACAATACCGGGTAACTTTTCCTGTACTCCTTTTGGCATGGACAGTAAGCCTTTGATCGTTCCTCCACCCTCCGGTGATGGGTACTCGATCATTTTTGAGTCCAGATCAGGGTCATCGGGCTGAACTAATACCGAATTGAGATAATCTGGTGACATAAAGTTTAATAAAGAAGGCAATGTTAGGCCACCTACTGCGTAAAGTGATAGTTTTTCTATAAACTGCTTTCTGTTGAGCTTGTTATGCGCATAATCATCATACAGATCAAACACCTCCTGCTTTATGTCCTTCTTACCGATCTTTGCCATGGTTTTAAATTTTAAAAATATCGTCTAATAGTGTTCGAATGCTTGCTTCGCTTCTTTTGATAAGCTCCTCTCTTGCAGCCCTCCTGTCGTTTGGTTTTCTATCCTGAGAGAGTTTGAACTTCCCCTCCCAGGATTCGATTTCAATTTCAAACATGGTAATGTAATCCAAATTTCTGTGCATTCGCGGGTTATTGGGGTCTAATGTGTACTTTGCTGGTTCACCTTCCAAAAACTCGGTCATTGTGATCAAAGATCTTTTCAAGGCCTCTTTACTTTCGATCGATTTTACCCGTCCACTTAAATGTACTCTGATATAATTCCAGGTGGGCAATTGCTCAGTGCTGTAGATACTTGGAGATATATAGCATTGCGGACCATGAAAGAGTACCGTAACAGGTAAATTATCTTTGAGCAGCTTGGATTGAGGATTAAAAATATCGATATGTCCTATGAGTTTACCATCATCGTATACCAAGGGTAAGTGGCTGGTAAAAGGTGTATTTTTAAGCACAGAGATGACTGTAGCCAGCGGATAGCGCTTTATGATTTCAATCATATGATCCTTTTCGGGATCCTGGTACTGTTGAGGTGGGTACTTCATTTACAAACCAAATTGCCTGAGGTGGTGATCTAAATGTTTGTACTGCATTTTACCCCATTGTTCCTTGGTTAACTTACCAAAGGATGGGTGTAGAGGCCAGTTGACCTGATGACGCTGCTCGTTCAATGTGGCGAGCAGTTCAAGTAGTTTTTGCTTTTCCATTTCAAAATCTCGCTGCTCCTTGACTTTAAAACTGGGGGCAGTAGGCAGATTTTTTTTCCAGGGGGTATCGCTGTACATAGATTTCTTAAATAATAAATTAACCAACCAATTCGGTTTCAAATTATAGTCCTTGTATTCTAAGATGATGTTGAGCGGCATCTGGCAGTGATGCATCATTTGAGCGGCGTTCATTTTGCCCCACTTGGCGTCTGAATCTTCTGAAATTTGATGAATACGATCCCTTATTTCATCGTATGCCCCGTCTTCGAAAATCGATTTCATTAGTTATTTGTGGTAAAAGTTTCGATGTTGAAATTTACAATTTTTATCTTTAGCTCATGGCAGATGAGTTTCAATCCTTCAGCATCAAGTCATGGTCTCTGGACGATCAGCCCAGAGAGAAGCTTCGCGATAAAGGAAGGTCTGTGCTGAGTAATGCTGAGTTAATAGCAATTTTAATTCGATCTGGAAGCACCTCAGAATCAGCAGTAGACCTAAGCAAGCGCATTCTTGCAAAAGTTGATAATAACCTGAATGCACTTGCGAGGCTCACGATCAAACAATTAATGCAATTTAAAGGGATTGGAGAGGCCAAGGCCATAAGCATAGCTGCAGCTTTGGAACTGGGCAGAAGGAGACAACATGAGGAAGTAATGGAATTAAACAAAATAGAATCGAGCACCTCTGTTTATCGTCTTATGCAACCTCTAATTGGGGAATTACCGCACGAGGAATTCTGGATCCTCTATCTGAACAATTCCAATAAAGTCATCAAAAGGAATCAGTTGAGTAAGGGAGGCATGACAGGTACGCTTGTGGATGTTCGACTGGTCCTTAAAGAAGCTTTGGAAACAGGAGCAACTGCGCTCATTATGGCGCATAATCATCCATCAGGAACATTAAAACCGAGCAGGTCCGACCTCCTTATCACCGAAAAACTATCAAAAGCAGGAGCACTCCTGGACATTAAAGTTTTGGATCATCTGATCATTACCGAACATAATTATTTTAGCTTTGCCGATGAAGGAATGCTTCCGATTTCTAAATGACCTTTCTATATGCTTCTGGTTTACACTCATCATATATCATCACGACTCACATATGTTTTTAACCACATATGCAAGCGCGTGTTACAAATTGAAGTAGGATACACTTCCAAGGTCGAAGATTTTATTGCACATAAAACGGCTAAAATGTCCTATACAAAGCAACCTTTAAGTAGTGAGCTTCACATCAAAAGTCACGATATTTTGTTTGAACAGGGCCTGTCAGATCTGGAGATTAAAGTTCAGGATTGGGACAATACCAAAGGCTTTTTTCCAACCAATGCCAAAAGTGACCTGCCATACGATATTTTCGCTGCATCCTTCTATTTATTGAGCCGATATGAGGAATACCTCCCCCATGTAAACGATGAGTATGGACGCTATATGGCCAGCGAAAGTTTGGCCTGGCAGAATGATTTTTTACAGCAGCCTGTAGTGGATATCTGGGCATACAGATTTAAGGAGGTGATACAAGAGCGTTTTCCTGAATTTGAGTTTCCTGAGCTTAAGTTTAAGGTCAAACCTGTAATCGATGTTCCTGTCGCCTATTATTTTAAGAACAAAGGATTGTTGAGGACTTTTGGAGGGTTTGGAAGTGATCTGTTCAGGCTGCGTTTTTTTCAGTTTTATCAGCGCTTATTGGTCATGTCCGGATTTAGGAATGATCCTTATGATTCCTTTGATTGGATCATCAATCGCCAAAAATCGGTGAAGGAAAAATTCCAGTTTTTCTTTTTGATAGGTGATTATTCGACCTATGACAAAAATATAAGTCTAAATAAAAAGCCATTTGTTTCGCTCATTAAATCAGTATCGGATTACTGTGATGTGGGATTAAAGGCCTCTTTTAAAGCCCTGGACAATCCTGATACTCTCAAAAGCGAGAAGCTTCGATTAGAGCGTACGACCCTGAGGGAATTAACGGCGGTGAGGAACTCCTTCTCTAAGCTTAACCTGCCTGTTTCGTACCGCATTTTCAATGATCTTGAGTTTAAACAGGATTATACAATGGGCTACGTTAATGAATTGGGATTCCGGGCGGGCAGTTGTACTCCCTTTCTTTTTTATGATCTTGATTACGAAATACAGACGCCTTTACAGATCGTTCCTTATCATTGTATGGATTTTGCGTTGCTTCAGTTCAAATCCAATTTAGATAGAAATCAAAGTCTTACAAAAATCATCGATCAGGTTAAAATGGTCAATGGGACATTTGTTCCTGTTTTCCATAATTATTCTCTGGGTAATTCAAGCCGATGGACAGGATTTAGGGAGATGTTTAACTTAATACTGGAGACTGTTGAGAAATAGAGGTATTCATCATATTTTCTTTGACTTGGATCATACCTTATGGGATTTTGATAGAAATTCGGCTCTTACTTTCGAACGGATTTTTAAACTGCATAAAGTGGATGTTAATCTCCGTGAATTTATTGAGGTTTACGAGCCTATCAATCTCAAGTACTGGAAATTATACAGAGAGGAGAAGATCACAAAGCCCAAATTGAGGTATCATAGATTGAAAGAGGCTTTTGATTCCATCGGAGTTTATTCGGATGACCAACTGATATCCGATTTATCGGTTGCGTATATTGAGCATCTTACCACCATTAATCATCTTTTTGAAGATACGCTCAAGGTCTTAGTTTATTTGAAAAGATCTTACGTACTTCATATCATCACCAACGGATTTGAAGAGGCTCAGGAGCGGAAGCTGATTAATGCGGATATTAAGAAGTTTTTTACCACGGTGACCAATAGTGAACAGGCAGGTGTGAAAAAACCAAGCCCTTATATTTTTGAATTTGCCATGGAAGCAGCAAAGGCCAAACCAGAGGAGAGTGTCATGATCGGAGATAGCCTTGAGGCAGATATTCAGGGGGCAGAAAATGTGGGGATGGATACCATTTGGTTCGACCACAGAAACCAATCCAATGGATATCTGAAATCTAAAATCGGACATTTAAATGAATTACTTAAATTATTATAAATGAAATCTACAATCTTCTTTTGTCTCTTGATGGCAGCGGCTTTAGGTCAATCACAAACGGATTTAAACAACTACAAATACGTTGTTATTCCAAATCAGTTTTCCTTTTTAAAAGGTGAGGATACCTATCAGCTTAATTCCTTGACCGAGTTCTTATTTAATAGAAAAGGTTTTATAGCATTCCTTGAAAAGGATGATCTGCCTCAGGAGTTATTTGATGATCGATGCAAGGCACTTTATGCTGATGTCGAAGAAGCTAAGGGTGGATTTAGAAAAACAAAATTGAAAGTAATTCTAAGAGATTGCTATAGGAATCTTGTTTACGAGTCACGAGTTGGTGAGTCCGCCGAAAACAAGTATAAAGAAGCACATCATGAGGCGCTACGAGACGCATTTGTCTCTATTGATAATCTAGACTATAATTATGCACCCTCTAATGAGTCGGATGCGTCCGTTTCCAAAACGGATGAACAATATCATGAAGAGAAAGAAGCCCAGCAGGTTTCAGGAAATGCTGTGGGTACCGTCACAGGTGTTTCTGCGGCAAACTCCATAAAAAATGGAAATGAAGCCAATCAGAGTTCAGGCCTTTCAGAGGTTGAATCACCCCTCGAACTTCTGGAAAAACCCTACGGTTTTGACATCAAGGACTCTAAGGGCAGGCTTGTTATGGTTTTATTGGAAACATCGGCACAGAAGGTGTTTCTGGTTAAGGGAGAAGATGCTTTGGTGTACAGGGAAGCCAATAAATGGATATACAGTGCCAATGACGGTGAATATGTGGTGAAAAAAGTGCTGAACATTAAAAATCAGTAACCGTATTTATCTTTCCAAAGTTTCTTTAGTTGTTGGTATTGGGCTTGTTCTCTCTGATTATTACCGGGCTCAAAAAACTTCGTTCCCGAGATTTCAGACGGCAGATATTCCTGTGGGACAAAGTTGAACTCATAGTCATGAGCGTATTTATACTGCTCTCCATACCCTAATTCTTTCATGAGAGCTGTTGGGGCGTTGCGAATATGTAAAGGGATTTCAAGGTCACCAGTTTCCCTGACCACGTTTTGAGCTTTATTAATGGCCTTATACGAGGCATTGCTTTTGACCGAACATGCAAGGTAAATGGTGCATTGACTCAGGATGATCCTCGATTCCGGAGGCCCAACTACTGAAACAGCCTGAAAAGTGTTGTTCGCTACAACCAATGCCGTAGGATTGGCATTGCCGATATCTTCACTTGCTGAAATGATCAGGCGTCTTGCAATAAATTTGACATCCTCACCTCCTTCTAGCATTCTTGCTAAATAATAGACGGCAGCATTTGGGTCGGAACCTCTGATTGATTTAATAAATGCTGAAACGATATCGTAGTGCTGCTCGCCAGTTTTGTCATATCTGATCGACCTGTTTTGAACGTGTTCTGATACAAGTTTATTGGTGATCACAATCGCCTGATTTTCATCCGGAGTTGTATTGATAAGGAGCTCAAATGCATTTAACAGTTTACGTGCATCACCACCCGAGAGCCTGATGAGTTCCTCTGACTCCTTTATCACAATCTCTCTCTTTTTTAAATGAACGTCATTTTTCACTGCATTTTGAAGCAATGACTCCAGCTCCTTTTTGCCAAGAGGGTTTAATACATACACCTGACATCTGGACAATAATGCAGAAATCACCTCGAAGCTCGGGTTCTCAGTCGTGGCCCCAACTAATGTGATCCAGCCTTTTTCAACAGCTTCTAATAGCGAATCCTGCTGCGATTTACTAAACCTGTGAATTTCGTCAATAAATAAAAGGGGCTGTTTTCCGGTAAAAAGTCCGCCCTGCTGTTTTGCTTTCTCAATGACAGCTCTTACTTCCTTTACTCCAGAGTTGATCGCACTTAATTTATAAAAAGGCCGATTGGCGTTTTCAGCAATAATTTGTGCAAGGGTTGTTTTTCCGGTACCCGGAGGGCCCCACAAAATGAGGGATGGAAGAACGCCGCTCTCGATCTGATGACGCAAAGGCATTCCTTCACCCACCAAGTGACCCTGGCCTATGTAGTCCTTAAGGTCTGATGGTCGAAGTCGTTCAGCTAAAGGTGCGATCATCTATCGAAATTACAAAAAGCCTCTGACAATATTTCATTATTTTCACTCTGGAAATATTTTTGATGTTGAAATAACCTATGCAATTCAAGTATTCACCAAAAGTTATTATCATCCCCGTTCTAATTGTTCTGAGCTTATGGCTTGTATTTTGGTATCAGGTACGCATCGACTCGGGTATCAGAAGTTTTGGGATCAGACCAAATGTTGGCTTGGGTTTTTTTGGGATATTTACCAGTCCTTTTTTGCATTCTGATATTTCACATCTTTATAACAATACAATTCCCATTTTTGTTCTGTCGATGGCACTTTTCTTCTTTTACCCAAGAATTGCATGGAAGGTATTGATTTATGGTCTTATCTGTTCGGGATTGTTGACCTGGATCATTGCTAAACGCGGTAATCATATTGGTGCCAGTGGACTGATCTATGTTTTATTCGGTTTCATCTTCTTCAAAGGTATTTTTGCACGTCATTACCGATTGATAGCACTTTCCTTACTGGTGGTGTTTTTATACGGAAGTATGGTGTGGTATATATTTCCAATTAAACTCGGGATGTCCTGGCAGGGTCATTTGAGCGGGCTGATGACGGGATTTGTCTTTGCTATATTTTTCCGAAAACAAGTGGCTCGCCCCGAAAAGTATGTCTGGGAACGGCCTGATTATTCAGAAGAAGATGATCCGTTTATGAGGCACTTTGACGAGGATGGTAACTTCATTGAAAATCCCAATGAAATGATTGAAGAGCAGCGTGAGGATCCAGGAGTATCTGTAAATTACATTTACAAAGAAAAAAAGGATTAAAGCCTTTGTCTAACGACTTCATAAAGTAAAGCTCCGCAGGCTACTGACACATTCAAGGAATCTATCTTTCCCAAAATGGGCAATTTAGCGAGTTGGTCGGTGATTTTTAGTACCGATGGATTGATGCCGCGACCTTCAGAACCCATTATGATGGCGCAAGGTTGATTTAAATCAAGATCGTAAATCAGCCGATCTGCTTTTTCTGTGGCAGCTATTGTTAAAATACCGGACCCCTGCAGATAATAGATGGCATCTTTAATATGGTCTACCTTACAAATGGGGATGTTAAACACGGCCCCGGCACTTGTTTTTACAGAATCTGCATTTACCGGAGCACTCCCATCCTTTTGAATGATCACCCCATGGGCACCGGCACATTCAGCCGTTCTAAGTATCGCTCCAAAATTCCGTACATCACTTATCTGATCCAAAATGATGAACAATGGAAGCACATTCTTCTTTTCAGATTGAGTCATTAGTTCCTCCATGGTAACAAACCTTACAGGAGCGACTTCGGCAATAGCACCCTGGTGGTTGCCCTTGCTCAATCTGTTGAGTTTCTCAAGAGGCACATATTTGACAGTAATGCCGTTTTCTGTTGCTAATTTGATGAGTTCCTGAAGTAAAGATCCCTCCGAAGATTGCTGAACAAATAATTTGTCTATATTTTGCTCTGCCTCGATCGCTTCAATAATGGCCCTGATGCCGTAAATGCTTTTCATTTAGTTTTTTTCTTTAATTGATATGTTCTAAGTCTTTTTTTAACACAGGATCAATGAAAAAAGAACTGATGCTTGTCCTTCAATATTTCATTACGAAGACCCCCATCTTCTTTATGTATCGATATGTTCTCCATCATCTAGGTTTCGAAGTCCTTGAGGATTGCTTCCTTTCTGCTTAGGATAGAAGTTTTAAAATAATTTTTGAATTAAAAGACCTTCCGTAGAGGTCTTTTTTTAGAATGAACATTTCGATTGCTGCCGCAATAAGCTCAACTGCTTCATTCAATTCACAATACGACAAATATAACAGTAAAAACCATATCGATCAGAATCTGGCGGTAAGGCTAATATGAACTTTGGAATTTGCTAGTTGAAAGGGTTGATCTTCCACTTTGGCAGAGGCATAGTTAAATCTAAACAGACCCGCCTCGGTAAGCAGGCCAAACCCGAGCCCAAACCCAAAAATTTTCTCTTGTAATGAGGTGATTTGATTTTCGAAATAGGCCGCATCAAGAACGGAATTAATGTACAAATTGCTGCTTAGACGATACCGATACTCTGTATTTAATACACCGTAAAGATTGGCCACAAGGCTGTTTTCTTCGATACCCCTTATGGAGTTAATTCCCCCAAATCTGAACAGCTCATTATCCAGGTAACTGTCAGATACCAAAGCAGCACCCTGAACACCAAGGAAAATACTGTTGCGTTTGTTTAAATTGAAGATTTTATAACTGTTCAGTTCAATTTTTGTCTGATTCAAGTTTTCACTATCAGAATCTCTTGATCCGAGGCCGAAGGAAAAGTCGATCAGGCAATTCACAGGAAAAAGTCTGTCGTAGTACTGGGGGTCTATGAAACTGTAACTAGAAGTGTAGAAAAAGCTCCGGTAATCTTGCAGGATGGAAGAATCATTGTCTAGCAAATTATTCGAATTTACTCCACTTAGACCCGCACTTATCTGGTGTTTGGAATTGATCTGATAGTTTAAGTGTAAGTACTGAGTGGTGGTGACAAATGTGCTGTCTTTTCTAAAATTATGGAGTCCAATTTCAGCGCCAATAGGAGATTTGAATAAATAGGGTGTTTCTAATCGTATATTAAAAATTTGTTGGTCAATTTCATCACTCTTATAGGAAATGAACAGTGTTTCGCCGAAGTTCAGATTATTAATGAGCTGAAGATTCAAATATCCGTCCAATTCAAGTTTATTGTTCTCTTCATTGGTTCCAAAGCCCAAAAACCCGTCGAAGTTGTTACTGGGGTTCTTTTCCAAATAGAGATACAAGGTAGTGGAGTCTTTCGTGAACAAAACCTCTGGTTCTCTGACCTGATTAGCGAATATTAAATTTGATAAGTCCTGTGTCTTTTTATTCAGCTTCTCGAGATTAAAAACAGCACCTTCTTTTATTCTCAAGTAATGTCTTAGGTAGGACTTTGGGAATTTTTCATATCCCTTAACTACTATTTTGTCTATTGTTCTGACCCGATTGGTTCTAATTGAAAGATCTGCAGACATCACATCTGTCTTTAGTTTCTCTATGTTGATCAACTGTAGTTTGGAAAACGGATCACCTTGTACCACAAATAGTTGGTTTAGGGATGTCAGGGTCCTCTCCAAATGTTCGATAGGTACGATCAGAGTATCATTAATGACTTCCAGATTAAAAGTTTGAGGAAAATCAGTTGGGATCTGGGCATTTAAAAAAACTCGCACTTCCTTTACTCGGGGTCCTAAGGTAAAATGGCTTTGATAGCTACTGTCACTGATGCGATTAGGTTTTGAATAAAACGCATCAATAAACCCCTTGTACAGTAACCTTTTATAGACACTATCCACAGCAGCATTCAGCGATTTAAAATCGTCATAGCGTTTTTTGGTGTGAATAGAGTCGAGAATTACCTGATTACCTTCTTGTTCTGTTGTCAATTTTAGGTGTAAGGACTGAGCACTAATTACATTTGTAAATAGGCTAAAAAGTGAAATAAGGAGAAGGTGGCGGTTAACAACCATTTATCAGAATTCACGTCGGTATAAGAGAACGTAAAAATAGAGGATATAATGTGTTCTGTTCACAGATCCTCTTTTTCTTTTTGAAAATAAGGAAAGTAGTGTTTGATTAATTAATTTTAATTTCTACCTTTGCAGCCCTCAAATGAGAGGGTTGAATATTTTATTAGTAATTATATATGCCAACAATTTCACAATTAGTACGAAAAGGAAGAGCCAAAATAACTAAGAAGAGTAAATCGGCTGCTTTGGATTCGTGTCCACAAAGACGTGGTGTATGTACTCGTGTTTACACAACAACTCCTAAGAAACCAAACTCTGCCATGAGAAAGGTTGCAAGGGTTCGTTTGACCAATGGAAACGAGGTAAATGCATACATCGGTGGTGAGGGACATAATCTTCAGGAGCACTCGATAGTATTAGTTAGAGGTGGAAGGGTAAAAGATTTACCAGGAGTTAGATACCACATTGTTCGTGGTGCTTTGGATACAGCAGGTGTATCCGGCAGAACGCAACGCAGATCTAAGTATGGTGCAAAACGCCCTAAGAAGTAATTAAACACTTTAAGAAGAAGACATGAGAAAAAGACAAGCGAAAAAAAGACCGCTTTTACCAGATCCCAAGTTTAACGATCAGTTGGTGACAAGGTTCGTTAATATGATGATGTGGGATGGTAAGAAGTCTGTGGCATTCAAGATTTTTTACGACGCTATTGATATCGTAGATGAGAAGAAAACAGATGAAGAAAAAACTGCTTTAGAGCTTTGGAAAGATGCCTTATCCAATGTAATGCCGCATGTAGAGGTTAGGAGCAGACGTGTAGGTGGAGCAACATTCCAGATACCAATGCAAATTCGCCCCGATCGAAAAGTATCGACTGCTATGAAGTGGTTAATCGGGTATGCCCGTAAAAGAAATGAGAAATCTATGGCTCAAAAGCTGGCTGCAGAAATTATTGCTGCTGCCAAGGAAGAAGGTGCCGCAGTGAAGAAAAGAGTAGATACTCACAAAATGGCGGAAGCAAACAAAGCATTTTCTCACTTTAGATTTTAGATAACAAATGGGAAGAGATTTAAAATATACTAGAAATATAGGTATTGCCGCACATATTGATGCCGGGAAAACTACTACTACGGAGCGTATCTTATTCTACACAGGTGTATCCCACAAGATTGGTGAGGTGCACGACGGTGCGGCTACTATGGACTGGATGGAGCAAGAGCAGGAAAGAGGTATTACCATTACTTCTGCGGCTACAACTTGTACATGGCAGTTTCCAACTAATCAAGGACAGCCAACCGAGGACACTAAAGGGTATCACTTTAATATTATAGATACTCCTGGTCACGTTGATTTTACAGTGGAGGTTAACCGGTCATTACGTGTTTTAGATGGTTTAGTGTTTTTATTTAGTGCGGTGGATGGTGTTGAACCACAATCTGAGACCAACTGGAGACTAGCGGATAATTACAAAGTACCGCGTATGGGCTTTGTGAACAAAATGGACCGTCAGGGGTCAAACTTTTTGGCTGTTTGTCAGCAAGTTAAAGATATGCTTGGTTCCAATGCTGTGCCAATTGTTCTGCCGATAGGTGACGAAGCCGATTTTAGAGGTATTGTTGACTTGGTTAAGAATAGAGCAATCATATGGCATGAGGATAACTTTGGGTCTACATTTGACGTGGTTGATATTCCAGCGGAAATGCAGGACGAAGTGACCGAGTATAGAGCAGCACTTATAGAGGCTGTTGCTGAATACGACGAAGAACTGATGGAGAAATTTTTTGAAGATGAAAACTCCATTACCGAAGATGAAGTTCACGCTGCGCTGAGAGCTGCAGTGATGGATATGGCTATCATACCTATGGTATGTGGTTCGGCATTTAAAAACAAAGGAGTACAGTTCCTTTTAGATTGTGTTTGTCGCTACTTGCCATCACCATTAGATAAAGATGCCATTGTAGGAATTAATCCTGATACCAATGAAGAGGTTTCGAGAAAGCCGGATGTAAAAGAACCGTTCGCTGCTTTAGCCTTTAAAATTGCCACAGACCCATTCGTAGGTCGTTTAGCTTTCTTTAGAGCATACTCAGGACGTCTTGATGCAGGTTCTTACGTATTGAACAATAGATCCGGTAAGAAAGAACGTATTTCTCGTATCTATCAGATGCACTCCAACAAGCAAAACGCCATTGATTTTATTGAAGCCGGCGATATTGGAGCAGCAGTTGGATTTAAGGACATCAAAACGGGTGACACCCTTTCTTCGGAGAAGGCACCGATCGTTTTGGAATCAATGGATTTTCCGGATCCTGTTATTGGTATTGCTGTAGAGCCTAAAACCAAGGCTGATGTGGATAAATTGGGGATGGCCTTGTCAAAGTTAGCAGAGGAGGATCCTACCTTTACTGTGAGAACCGATGAGGCTTCAGGTCAGACCATCATCTCTGGTATGGGCGAGCTTCACTTAGATATTATTGTAGACCGTCTTAAGCGTGAGTTTAAAGTAGAGGTTAATCAAGGACAACCTCAGGTAGAGTATAAAGAAGCAGTAACTCAAGCAGCAGATCACAGAGAAGTGTACAAAAAGCAATCCGGTGGTCGTGGTAAATTTGCTGATATTGTATTTACGCTGGAGCCAGCTGAAGAAGGAAAACAAGGACTTGAATTTGTGTCTGAGATCAAAGGAGGAAATATTCCAAAAGAATTTATTCCCTCTGTTGAAAAAGGCTTTAAGATGGCGATGCAAAACGGCCCATTGGCGGGTTACGAAGTAGATGCCATGAAAGTAACACTCAAAGATGGTTCTTATCATGATGTGGATTCGGATCAGTTGTCATTTGAGCTGGCGGCCAAACTAGGTTTTAAAGCCGCTGCAAAAGCAGCGAAGGCTGTGATCATGGAGCCTATCATGAAATTAGAAGTGTTAACTCCTGAGGAAAATATGGGAGATATTGTAGGAGACCTTAACCGTCGTCGTGGTCAGGTAAATGACATGGGCGACCGTGCAGGTTCTAAAGTTGTAAAAGCAAACGTTCCATTATCCGAAATGTTCGGATACGTTACAGCGCTAAGAACGCTATCGTCTGGTAGAGCAACGTCTACGATGGAATTTTCACATTACGCTGAAACACCAGCCAATATCTCTGAGGAGGTAATAAAGGCTGCGAAAGGAGTTGAAGCTTAAACCTTAAGTCAAGAAAATGAGTCAGAAAATTAGAATAAAGTTAAAATCATACGATCACAACTTAGTAGATAAGTCAGCTGATAAGATCGTAAAAACTGTAAAAAGTACTGGCGCGGTGGTTACTGGTCCAATCCCACTACCAACGCACAAAAAAATATTTACAGTGTTGCGTTCACCTCACGTGAATAAGAAGTCAAGAGAGCAATTTCAATTGAGCTCGTATAAGAGACTATTGGATATCTACTCTTCATCTTCCAAGACCATCGATGCGCTCATGAAATTGGAGCTACCGAGTGGTGTTGAGGTTGAGATCAAAGTGTGATCCTAAGTCCTGAATTTATCAGGATGACATGTCCGGAGCTGCGAGCGAAGGAAAAACGGTGAAAATACAATTCAAGGCTGAAATGTATTTCAGCCTTGAATGTTGAATAACAGTTAGAAAAATTAGTAACAATAAATAATTATTAAAATGTCTGGGTTAATTGGAAAAAAAATCGGTATGACCAGTATCTTCGACGAGAATGGAAAGAATATTCCATGTACCGTAATCGAAGCAGGTCCATGTATCGTTACCCAAGTCAGAACCGAAGAAGTTGATGGCTACAGTGCCTTACAATTAGGTTTCGATGACGCGACAGAAAAAAGTGCTACAAAAGCTGATCTAGGTCACGCTAAAAAAGCCGGTACTTCTGTAAAACGCAAGGTCGTCGAATTTAAAGGTTTTGATGAGGAGTACAAATTGGGTGATGCTATAACAGTAGATCACTTTAATGAGGGAGAGTTTGTTGATATTTCAGGAACTTCCAAAGGAAAAGGATTTCAGGGTGTTGTGAAACGTCACAACTTTGGTGGTGTTGGTCAGGCTACCCACGGTCAGCACAACCGTTTAAGAGCCCCAGGGTCCATTGGTGCTGCATCATATCCTGCAAGAGTATTTAAGGGAATGAAAATGGCCGGTAGAATGGGTGGTGAAAAAGTGAAAGTTCAAAATTTAAGAGTTTATAAAGTGGTTCCGGAAAAGAATCTGCTCGTGGTTAAAGGCTGCGTGCCTGGTCACAAAAACTCTTACGTAATTATTGAGAAATAATGAAAGTAGCAGTTTTAGACATAAAAGGAAATGACACTGGTAGAAAAGCTGAGCTTTCTAAGGAAGTGTTTGCTATAGAGCCCAACAATCACGCTGTATATTTAGATGTGAAGCAATACCTGGCCAATCAGCGACAGGGAACGCATAAAGCTAAAGAAAGAGCCGAGATTGCAGGAAGTACTCGCAAGATCAAGAAGCAAAAGGGAACAGGAACGGCGCGTGCAGGTAGTATCAAATCAGGTGTGTTTAAAGGAGGAGGACGAATGTTCGGTCCAAGACCTAGAAATTACGGTTTCAAACTAAATAAAAACCTGAAACGCTTAGCCAGAAAATCTGCTTTAAGCATTAAAGCAAATGACAAATCGATCATGGTAATTGAAGACTTCAATTTTGAGTCACCAAAAACCAAAGACTTTGTTAATGTGCTGAAAGCATTAGAGATAGAGAACAAAAAGTCGTTGTTCGTGTTGGGTGACACAAATAATAATGTATATTTGTCGTCGCGCAATTTGAAAGGTTCCGAAGTTGTAACAAACTCAGAATTAAGTACTTACAAAATAATGAAGGCTAATAAAGTCGTTCTTTTGGAGAGTGCACTAGAAGGAATTGAATCGAATTTAAGTAAATAGAACGAAGATGAGTATCTTAATAAAACCGATTATCACCGAGAAAGCAACCATGCAAAGTGAGTTACTTAATGCGTATGCATTTGAGGTAGATACACAGGCGAACAAGGTAGAAATCAAAAAAGCTGTTGAAGCGGCTTATGGTGTTTCTGTTGAAAAAGTTCGTACCATTAATGTCCGTCCAGATCGAAAAACCCGTTACACAAAAACAGGTATTCAACATGGTAAAACAAATGCTGTCAAAAAAGCAATTGTACAACTGGCGGAAGGTGAAACTATAGATATATACGCTAACATGTAATTAGACAACAATGTCAGTAAGAAAGTTAAAGCCAATCACATCAGCCCAGCGTTTTAGAGTAGTCAATGGATTTGACGCCATTACTACTGATAAGCCGGAGAAGAGTTTATTAGCTCCGAAAAAAAGGTCTGGTGGTAGAAACAGTCAAGGAAAAATGACCATGCGCTATTTAGGTGGTGGTCATAAAAAGAAGTATCGTATCATTGATTTCAAAAGAGATAAGGCTGGAATTCCGGCTGAAGTCAAGTCAATTGAGTACGATCCAAACAGAACTGCGTTCATTGCCTTGGTTAATTACCAAGATGGTGAAAAACGTTACGTAATTGCACAAAACGGTTTAAAGGTAGGTCAGACAATAGTTTCTGGTACTTCTGGTGTTGCACCTGAAATTGGGAATACGATGCCGTTGAGTGAAATTCCTTTAGGTACTATTATATCGTGTATCGAATTGCACCCCCAACAAGGCGCTGTTATGGCCCGCAGTGCTGGTGCTTTTGCACAGCTCATGGCGCGTGACGGAAAATTTGCATCCGTGAAATTGCCTTCTGGGGAAACGCGTTTGATTTTGGCCAGTTGTATGGCAACTATTGGCGTTGTTTCCAATTCCGATCATCAGCTAGTAGTATCTGGAAAAGCCGGTCGCAGCAGATGGTTGGGTCGAAGACCAAGAACAAGGGCCGTAGTAATGAACCCTGTTGATCACCCAATGGGTGGTGGAGAAGGTCGTTCTTCCGGAGGTCATCCAAGATCGAGAAAAGGAATACCTGCAAAAGGTTACAGAACTCGTTCCAAGACCAAAGCTAGTAATAAGTACATTGTAGAACGCAGAAAGAAATAATTAGAAGAAAATGGCACGTTCATTAAAAAAGGGACCATACATCCATTATAAATTAGAGAAAAAAGTTGCTGCAAATGTAGCTACTAATAAGAAGACTGTGATCAAAACCTGGTCCAGAGCTTCTATGATCTCTCCGGATTTTGTTGGGCAGACAATCGCTGTTCATAACGGCAGACAGTTTGTTCCAGTATACATCACTGAAAACATGGTAGGTCATAAGTTAGGGGAATTTTCACCAACACGATCATTTAGAGGTCATGCAGGTGCTAAAAATAAAGGTAAAAAATAAGCGCAATGGGAAGTCGTAAAAAACAAATGGCGGAGGCCATCAAGGCAGAAAAAAAGCAAGTTGCTTTTGCGAAGCTAAACAACTGTCCAACTTCACCAAGGAAGATGCGTCTGGTAGCAGATTTGGTAAGAGGAGAGAAGGTAGATAAGGCTCTTCAGATTTTAAAGTTTAGCCAAAAAGAGGCCTCTAACAGGTTGGAGAAGCTTCTGTTATCAGCCATAGCAAACTGGCAATCTAAGAATGAGGATGCGGATATTGAACAAGCTGATCTTTTTATCAAGGAAATAAGAGTAGATGGAGGAACAATGCTGAAGCGTTTACGTCCTGCGCCACAGGGCCGAGCTCACCGAATTAGAAAGAGATCTAATCATGTGACTATGGTGATTGATTCATTAAATAATACACAAAGCTAAGATAGAGATATGGGACAAAAGACAAATCCAATCGGAAATCGTTTAGGAATTATCAGAGGATGGGAGTCCAACTGGTATGGCGGTAATGATTATGGTGATAAGCTTGCCGAGGACGATAAGATTAGAAAATATGTTCACGCTCGTCTGTCAAAGGCTAGTGTTTCAAGAGTAATTATTGAGCGTACTTTAAAGCTTGTAACCGTTACTATCACTACAGCGCGACCTGGAATCATTATTGGTAAAGGTGGCCAAGAGGTAGACAAGTTAAAAGAAGAGCTTAAAAAAATTACAGGGAAAGAGGTTCAATTGAACATCTTTGAGATTAAAAGACCCGAACTAGATGCGCATTTGGTAGCCTCGAGTATTGCTCGTCAGATTGAAAGTAGAATTTCTTACAGACGTGCAATTAAGATGGCTATAGCGGCTGCAATGCGAATGAACGCTGAAGGAATTAAAATCCAGATCAGTGGTCGATTGAATGGTGCTGAAATGGCACGTTCCGAGCACTATAAAGAAGGAAGAATTCCTTTGTCAACATTTAGAGCAGATATCGACTACGCTCTTGTTGAAGCACATACAACCTATGGAAGATTAGGTGTTAAAGTTTGGATCATGAAGGGTGAAGTATATGGTAAGCGTGAGCTTTCTCCGTTAGTTGGCCTTTCGAAGAAACAAGGTAAAGGTGGACGCACAAATAAAATGCGTCGCAGAAAGTAATTTTTTAAAGCTAAAAAGAAAATGTTACAGCCTAAAAAAACAAAATTTCGTAAGCAGCAAAAGGGGCGCATGAAGGGTAACTCCGGAAGAGGGCACCAGCTGTCTAATGGAACCTTTGGAATTAAATCGTTAGACTCATCATTTATAACAGCCCGTCAGATCGAAGCAGCTCGTGTTGCTGCTACACGTTACATGAAGAGAGAAGGGTCTCTTTGGATCAAGATCTTTCCGGACAAACCTATAACCAAGAAACCACTTGAGGTTCGTATGGGAAAAGGTAAAGGTGCCGTTGAGTACTGGGCTGCTGTTGTAAAACCAGGTCGTATTTTATTTGAAGTTAGTGGTGTGCCTATTGAAGTTGCTCGCGAAGCACTTCGTTTGGCAGCTCAAAAACTTCCAGTTAAAACTAAGTTTATCGTAGCTAGAGATTACGAAGCTTAATAAGGTATATTATTATGAAGCAATCAGAAATTAAAGAATTATCTACTCCTGATTTAGTAGAAAAGCTAGGTGAGACTAAAAAGAGTTATGCTGATCTTAAAATGGCACACGCTATATCGCCATTAGAGAACCCTATTCAATTAAGACACCTTAGGAGAAGTGTTGCGAGAATGGCTACTGAGTTAAGTAAAAGAGACGATCAATAAGTATCTGCTGAAAGATGGAAAAAAGAAATTTAAGAAAAGAACGTATCGGTGTAGTAACCAGCAACAAGATGCAAAAGTCAATTGTTGTAT
The DNA here is from genome assembly GCA_963966315.1 of uncultured Winogradskyella sp. Taxonomy (GTDB): domain Bacteria; phylum Bacteroidota; class Bacteroidia; order Flavobacteriales; family Flavobacteriaceae; genus Winogradskyella_A. Next base: position 40,261 of record CAWZYX010000001.1, read on the forward strand.
CAGAGGTTAAAAAAGTAAAACACCCTATGTATGGAAAGTTCGTGTTAAAGACAAAAAAGTACGTTGCGCACGACGAAACAAACGACTGCAATATTGGCGATACTGTAAAGATCATGGAAACACGACCTATGAGTAAGTCCAAATGTTGGAGATTAGTAGAAATAATAGAAAGAGCTAAGTAATTATGGTACAACAAGAATCAAGACTCAAAGTTGCTGACAATACTGGAGCTAAGGAAGTTTTAACGATCCGTGTCCTTGGGGGGACTAAGAAACGATATGCCTCTGTTGGCGATAAAATCGTTGTGTCAGTTAAAACTGCAACTCCTAACGGAAGTATAAAAAAAGGTGCTGTTTCTACGGCTGTTGTTATACGCACGGCTAAGGAAGTGAGAAGGCCAGATGGCTCATATATCAGATTTGATGATAACGCGTGTGTCTTGCTGAACCCTCAGGGAGAAATGCGTGGAACCAGAGTATTTGGTCCTGTTGCCAGAGAGTTGCGAGATAAGCAATTCATGAAAATAGTATCATTAGCTCCTGAAGTACTTTAAACTACTGAACAATGACAAAATTAAAGATAAAGACAGGCGACACGGTACAAGTAATCTCTGGGGATCACAAAGGATCTGAGGGGAAAGTATTACGCGTGTTAAGAGACCAAAATAAGGCCATCGTCGAAGGGATCAATATGGTGAAACGCCATACAAAGCCAAGTGCTCAAAACCCCCAGGGTGGCATCGTTGAAAAGGAAGCTGCAATTCATATCTCTAACCTTTCCTTATTAACCTCTAAGGGCGAGACCACTCGTGTAGGTTACAGAATGGAAGGAGATAAGAAGGTGAGATTTTCTAAAAAATCAAATGAAGTAATATAATTATGGCTTACGTTGCGAGATTAAAAAAGGAGTATTCGGAAAAAGTAATTCCGGCCCTAACGGAAGAATTTGGTTACAAGAACGTCATGCAAGTACCGAAATTAGAGAAGATAGTTATCTCTAAAGGTGTTGGTGCAGCTGTAGCTGATAAAAAGCTTATCGACCATGCTGTTGAGGAGTTATCCAAGATATCAGGTCAAAAGGCAGTGGCCACTATCTCAAAGAAAGACGTTGCGTCTTTTAAACTGAGAAAGGGAATGCCTATAGGTGCAAAGGTGACCCTAAGAGGTGAGCAGATGTATGAGTTCCTGGACAGATTGGTAACAACAGCATTACCTCGAGTCAGAGACTTTAACGGTATTAAATCAAATGGTTTTGACGGAAGAGGTAATTACAATTTAGGAATTACCGAGCAGATTATTTTCCCTGAGATTGATATTGACAAGATCAATAAGATCTCTGGAATGGATATCACCTTTGTAACCACTGCAGAAACTGACAAAGAGGCCAAGTCGCTTTTAACAGAATTAGGATTACCATTTAAAAAGAATTAATATGGCAAAAGAATCAATGAAAGCACGTGAAGTGAAGCGTGCAAAAACAGTAGCAAAATACGCCGCAAAACGCAAAGCTTTAAAAGAAGCTGGCGATTATGAGGCATTGCAGAAACTGCCAAAAAACGCTTCGCCAATACGCATGCACAACAGATGTAAATTAACAGGGAGACCAAAAGGGTACATGCGTCAGTTTGGCATTTCGCGTGTGACATTCAGGGAGATGGCCAACCAAGGACTGATCCCAGGTGTTAAAAAAGCGAGCTGGTAAGAATTAAAATAAATGGGTTTTAGGTTTGCCCTAAAGGCAAAAACCGGAACCGTAAATCAATAGTTATGTATACAGATCCAATTGCGGATTATTTAACGCGAATTAGAAACGCTGTGAAAGCCAACCATAGAGTGGTTGAGATTCCTGCTTCTAATTTAAAAAAAGAGATAACTAAGATCTTGTTTGATCAGGGATATATTCTTAGTTACAAATTTGATGATTCCTCTGCTCAGGGAACTATAAAAATAGCTCTGAAGTACAATAAGGACACTAAGGAGTCGGTCATCAAAAAAATTCAAAGAATTAGTAAACCAGGTCTACGTAAATATGCCGGATCCCAGGAAATGCCAAGAGTATTGAATGGATTAGGGATTGCTATTGTATCAACATCGCACGGTGTTATGACAGGAAAGCAGGCCCAACGTGAGAATGTCGGCGGAGAATTACTATGTTACGTATACTAAAAACAGGAAGAGATGAGTAGAATAGGCAAAAATCCGATAGCAATTCCTGAAGGTGTTACAGTAGACATTAAGGATAATACAATTGTTGTAAAAGGAAAGCTAGGGGAATTAACCCAGGAGTTTTCAGAGATCGACATCGAGATAGAAGAAGGTGTTATAACACTTAGTCGTTCCTCCGAAAAGAAGGACCACAGAGCAAAGCATGGATTATACAGAGCATTAATTGCTAATATGATTCACGGTGTGTCTCAGGGATGGACCAAGGAACTGGAATTGGTAGGCGTTGGTTACAGAGCCTCCAACCAAGGACAAAAATTGGACCTTGCTTTAGGTTTTTCACACAATATCGTTATGGACATTGCTCCTGAAGTAAAAATAGAGACGGTAAGTGAGAAAGGTAAAAACCCAATCGTAAAGTTAACCTCACATGACAAGCAACTGGTAGGACAAGTAGCTGCTAAAATTCGCGGCTTCAGGAAGCCAGAACCTTACAAAGGAAAAGGTGTGAAATTTGTTGGTGAGGAAATAAGAAGAAAAGCAGGTAAATCAGCTTAATAGTTAAGTTATGGCATTGACAAAGAACGAAAGAAGAATACGCATCAAAAACAGAATCAGAAAGGTGGTTTCAGGAACTACTGAGAGACCAAGATTGTCTGTTTTTAGAAGTAATAAGGAAATTTATGCTCAGATCGTTGATGATGTAACAGGAAAGACCATTGCTGCTGCATCTTCAAGAGATAAAGACATAAGTAAAGAAAAAGGAACTAAAACCGAGATCGCCAAACTCGTTGGTAAATCTGTTGCAGATAAGGCCATCAAAGCAGGCGTGGAGACAATCTCTTTCGATAGAGGAGGTTATCTGTATCACGGTAGGGTAAAATCATTAGCTGAAGGCGCCAGAGAAGCTGGTTTAAAATTTTAAGGAATTATGTATCAGAAATATAAAAATGCAGAATTAGTAAAGCCTAGTGGCTTGGATCTTAAAGACCGTTTAGTTGGCGTTCAGCGTGTGACTAAAGTTACCAAGGGTGGTAGAGCATTTGGTTTTTCGGCGATCGTAGTAGTTGGTGATGAGAATGGTGTGGTAGGCCAAGGTCTTGGTAAATCTAAAGACGTAGCAACCGCCATTGCAAAAGCCGTTGAAGACGCTAAGAAAAATTTGGTACGCATACCAATTATCAAGGGTACTCTTCCACATGAGCAAAAAGGTAAATACGGTGGTGCTCGTGTCAACATCATTCCAGCCGCCCCTGGTACGGGAGTGATTGCAGGAGGTGCCGTGAGAACGGTTCTGGAAGCCGTAGGGGTACACGATGTACTTTCAAAATCTCAGGGATCATCAAATCCTCACAATGTGGTGAAAGCAACATTTGATGCTTTACTTCAATTAAGAGATGCACAAAGCATTGCCATCGAAAGAGGTATATCATTAGAAAAGGTGTATAACGGATAATTCAAGGAAGAATGGGAAAGATTAAAGTAACGAAAGTGAAGAGCGCTATCAATCGACCAAAGAATCAAAAGCTTACTTTAGAGGCTTTAGGGTTAAAGAAAATCGGTCAGGTAGTGGAGCATAATGCTACTCCAAACATCCTTGGAATGGTAAGTAAAGTTGAACATTTGGTTTCTGTTGAGAAAATGAACTAAAACGTACAGATTGGGATGAGTATCTAATTTTGAAGTACTTCATTCAATCTAATTGGTTTAGATCATTGATGCTAACAGAATAAATAAAATAATACTTAAAATAGAATGGATTTAAGTAATCTAAAGCCTGCGGAAGGCTCAGTTAAAAGTCAGGGAAAGCGCGTTGGACGTGGTCAGGGTTCCGGTAAAGGCGGTACAGCGACCAGAGGTCATAAAGGAGCTAAATCGCGTTCAGGATACTCTAAGAAATTGGGGTTTGAAGGTGGTCAGATGCCTCTTCAAAGACGTGTTCCTAAATTTGGTTTTAAAAACATTAATCGAGTGGAATATCAGGGTGTGAACTTAGATACCTTGCAACAGCTTGTTGATGACAAGAAGATAAAAGACACAGTTGATTTTAACATCCTGGTAGAATTAGGTTTAGCAAGAAAGAATGACCTTGTTAAGATCTTAGGAAGAGGAGAGTTAAAATCAAAATTAAATGTTACTGCTCATAAATTTACCGCTTCTGCAAAAGCAGCAATCGAAGCTGCTGGAGGTGAAGCCGTAACTTTATAAGATATTGCGCCCATGAAATTTATCGAAACATTAAAAAACGTTTGGAAAATTACAGAACTAAAGGATAGAATTATTCTCACCTTAGGAATGTTATTGGTCTATCGTTTTGGTGCTCAAGTAGTATTACCTGGTATCGATGCCAGTCAGTTAGGCGGCTTACAAGACAGTACGGATGGAGGTATCCTTGGGTTATTAAATGCCTTTACTGGCGGTGCATTTGCCAATGCATCGGTATTTGCCCTTGGGATTATGCCCTATATTTCTGCGTCCATTGTAGTGCAGTTGATGGGTATTGCCATTCCTTATTTGCAAAAGCTTCAGAAAGAAGGAGAAAGCGGTCGTAAAAAAATCACTCAAATCACTCGGTGGCTCACAATTGCAATCTGTTTAGTGCAGGCTCCAGGCTATCTAGCGAGTTTACCCTCATTAGGTATACCGCAGAGTGCCTTTCTATTGGGAACAGGAGGATTGTTTTACTTTTCGTCCATCGTGATCCTGGTAACCGGATGTATATTTGCTATGTGGCTTGGTGAGAAGATTACAGACAAGGGAATTGGAAACGGTATTTCTCTACTTATTATGGTGGGAATTATTGCTACACTTCCTCAGTCATTCCTGCTTAATTCCGCTTCAAGATTAGAAGGTGCCGGAAATGGAGGATTTATGATGATTCTGATTGAGTTAGTGATTTGGTTTCTGATTATTTTGGCATCTGTCTTCCTAGTAATGGCGGTGCGTAAGATACCAGTACAATACGCCAGAAGAACAGCCTCAGGTGGATACGAGCGCAACGTGTTTGGATCGCGCCAGTTTCTACCCTTAAAGTTAAACGCTTCAGGGGTCATGCCTATTATTTTTGCTCAGGCCATCATGTTCGTACCTAGTTTAATCGGAGGTTCATCACTAATGAAGGACACAGGTGCCGGACAATGGATGCAGGCTAATTTCTCTGATATTTTCGGATTTTGGTACAATCTCGTATTTGCTGTATTGATTATAGTATTCACATACTTTTATACAGCCATAACGGTGCCAACCAATAAAATGGCGGATGACCTGAAAAGAAGCGGTGGATTCATTCCCGGTATTAGACCTGGATCTGAAACTAGTGAGTATTTAGACAAGATCATGTCTTATATTACTTTACCCGGTTCTATATTCCTTGCTTTAATTGCAGTTTTTCCTGCTTTTATTGTGAAACTAATGAATGTACAACAAGGGTGGGCCTTATTTTTTGGTGGTACTTCGCTTCTGATTATGGTTGGTGTGGCGATTGATACCATGCAACAAGTAAATTCATACTTGTTAAATAAACATTATGATGGCTTGATGAAAACCGGTAAAAATCGAAAAGCAGTAGCTTAACCAAGACACTATGGCAAAACAAGCAGCAATAGAGCAAGATGGAACGATTATAGAGGCATTGTCAAATGCGATGTTCCGAGTAGAATTAGAGAATGGTCACATTGTGACTGCTCATATATCTGGTAAAATGCGCATGCATTACATAAAATTATTGCCAGGTGATAAAGTAAAATTAGAAATGAGTCCTTATGATCTTACTAAGGCTCGTATAACCTATAGATACTAGAAGTATTTAAAAATTAAGACAGAGATGAAAGTAAGAGCATCAGTTAAAAAAAGAAGTGCCGATTGTAAACTGGTACGTCGTAAGGGTAGACTTTACGTGATTAATAAAAAGAATCCAAGATTCAAACAAAGACAAGGGTAATTATGGCAAGAATCGCAGGTGTTGATATTCCAAAACACAAAAGAGGTGTAGTTTCTTTGACCTATATTTTTGGTATAGGCAGAAGTAGAGCTAAAGAGATTTTAGCTACTGCAAAAGTAGATGAAAGCACTAAAGTTCAGGATTGGACTGACGCCGAGATCGGAGCAATCCGTGAGGCTGTTGGCAGTTACAAGATTGAAGGTGAATTGCGCTCAGAAGTTCAATTAAACATCAAGCGATTGATGGATATTGGATGTTACAGAGGTATTCGTCACAGAGCTGGTCTACCATTACGTGGTCAACGCACAAAGAACAATTCGAGAACACGTAAAGGTCGAAGAAAAACAGTGGCAAATAAGAAAAAAGCAACTAAATAATTAATCAGTCGATAGAGGGTGGGCTGCAGAGTACAACTTGTCATTTAACAAGAGCCTTGCAGCATATCATCTAAGGACTACAAACCAAATAAGACGTTAGTCAATTAGTATTTAGAAGTTAGATGAATCTGTTTGAAATAGAAATGTTTAGGATTCTAAAAACTAAAACTAACCTGGCTCACCAACAAGGCGGGCATCTAGAAACTATAATAGTATGGCAAAGTCAAGTACAAAAAAACGCAAGGTAATTGTGGACGCTATTGGTGAGGCACACATCGCTGCCTCATTCAATAACATCATTATCTCCTTAACCAATAAAAAAGGAGATGTTATTTCGTGGTCATCTGCTGGTAAAATGGGCTTTAGAGGATCTAAGAAAAATACCCCATATGCAGCTCAGTTGGCAGCAGAAGATGCGGCTGGAGTTGCGAAGGAGGCCGGATTAAAAAAGGTCAAAGTGTTTGTGAAAGGCCCGGGTAACGGAAGAGAATCTGCTATCAGATCCATTCACAATGCAGGTATAGAAGTGACTGAGATCATTGATGTGACTCCACTACCACATAATGGCTGTCGTCCACCAAAACGCAGAAGAGTATAATATAATTAAATATCAACTTGAGCGGATACCACTCTTTTAAAGGATAAGCAAAAGACCTTAATTTAAAAGAGCCGCTTTATAACAATGTAAAATGGCAAGATATACTGGTCCAAAAACTAAAATTGCTCGTAAGTTCGGGCAACCTATTTTCGGTGAAGATAAATCATTCGAAAAAAGAAACTACCCTCCGGGTCAACACGGAAATAACCGCAGACGAGGAAAAAAATCTGAGTACGCTATCCAGTTAATGGAAAAGCAGAAAGCCAAATACACCTATGGTGTTTTGGAACGTCAATTCAGGAATATGTTCAAAAAAGCTACGGCTTCGCAGGGCATTACGGGTGAGGTACTGCTTCAATTGTGTGAGTCGCGTTTAGACAACGTAGTTTACAGAATGGGAATTGCACCATCCAGGAGTGCGGCAAGACAGCTTGTTTCTCACAGACATATTACCGTAAATGGGCAGAAGGTTAATATTCCTTCATATCAGCTTAAGGCAGGTGACGTTGTTGCCGTGAGAGAAAAATCAAAATCTCTTGAGGTTATTCAAAACTCGCTGGCCAATGCAAGTCAGGTTTATGAATGGATTACCTGGAACAACGATAAGATGGAAGGTACTTACGTTTCTGTTCCTGCCCGTATTCAAATCCCTGAGCAGATCAACGAGCAGTTCATCGTCGAATTGTATTCTAAATAAAAATTAATCACATTGGTATTCGGCCAAAGGGTTTAAAGCTTTCTTCACGCTTCTAAACCGCGCAACCGGATCACAATTAAAACGAAGAAAAATGGCAATATTAAATTTTCAGAAGCCCGATAAAGTCATCATGATCGATTCGACCGATTTTGAGGGTAAGTTCGAATTCAGACCTTTGGAACCAGGATACGGATTGACTGTTGGAAACGCACTTCGAAGAGTACTTTTATCCTCTTTAGAGGGATTTGCGATCACGTCAGTGCGAATAGAGGGTGTGGATCACGAGTTCTCCACTATTTCCGGGGTTGTTGAGGATGTGACCGAGATCATCTTAAACCTGAAGCAAGTCAATTTTAAGCGTCAGATTGACGAGGTAGATAACGAGACAGTAACCATTTCAATTTCAGGACAGGATCAGATAACTGCCGGGGATTTTCAAAAGTTTATTTCTGGCTTCCAGGTATTAAATACCGACTTGGTCATTTGTAATTTAGATCCAAAGGTAAATATCAATATGGAGATTACCATTGAAAAAGGAAGAGGGTATGTACCAGCAGAAGAGAATAAAAAAGCTTCTGCACCTGTAGGAACTATTTTTACAGACTCTATTTATACGCCTATAAAAAATGTAAAGTATAGTATCGAAAACTACCGTGTTGAGCAAAAGACAGACTACGAAAAGCTTGTTTTTGAAATCATCACAGACGGCTCTATAAACCCCAAAGACGCTCTGACGGAGGCGGCTAAAATTTTAATTCATCATTTTATGCTATTCTCTGATGAGCGTATCACTCTTGAAGCAGATGAGATTGCACAGACAGAAACCTACGACGAAGAGTCTCTTCATATGAGACAATTACTCAAGACGAAACTGGTAGATATGGACCTTTCAGTGCGTGCATTGAACTGTTTGAAAGCTGCTGAAGTGGATACACTTGGAGATTTGGTTTCGTTTAATAAGAATGATTTGATGAAGTTTAGAAATTTTGGAAAAAAATCGCTTACAGAACTGGAAGAACTGGTGAGTGTAAAGGGCCTAAATTTTGGAATGGATTTGAGTAAATATAAATTAGATAAAGATTAACTTAACCATAGTTTGCTCTCACGACGATAAATGTCGTGATTTGGTAGCAAGATGGTTACTTAAAAGAATGTCATGAGACACGGAAAAAAATTCAATCACCTTGGTAGAAAGACTGCACATAGAAAATCTATGCTCGCTAATATGGCTTGTTCCCTAATTGAACACAAGCGCATCAATACTACCGTAGCCAAGGCTAAAGCCTTAAAACAGTTTGTAGAACCGATTATTACCAAGTCTAAGGAGGATACCACTCATAACAGACGAATTGTAATGTCCAGGCTCAGACAAAAAGAAGCTGTGACGGAGCTATTCAGAGATGTGGCTGTGAAGGTTGGTGATCGACCGGGCGGATACACACGGATCATTAAATTAGGCAACCGTCTTGGTGACAATGCCGACATGGCCATGATAGAGCTCGTGGATTACAACGAACTGTACAATGCAGGTAAACCTGCTAAGAAATCGACTCGAAGAAGCAGAAGGGGTGGTAAAAAGTCAACTACAACACCTGCAGTGCCTGAAACCAAAGCTACTAACGAGGAAGAATAAATGTTAATAAGCATTAATAAATACAAGGGATAAGCTTTATAAGTTTATCCCTTTTTTTTTGATTTTTGTACAGTAGAATGTCAGCCAATCTAAAAAAGTAAATTAAAGTTACTCCAATGAAGTACACGCAAAGAAAAAAAGCACTGGTTCTTTTGGCAGATGGAACCATTTTTTACGGAAAGTCCATCGGAATAGAAGGAACATCTTTTGGTGAAGTTTGTTTTAATACGGGAACGACAGGCTATCAGGAAATATTTACTGACCCGTCTTATTTTGGACAATTGATGGTCACCACCAATGCACACATAGGTAACTATGGAGCAGAAGAGGATGAGGTAGAATCAGAATCTATTAAAATTGCAGGACTTATATGTAGAAACTTCAGTTTTGAGTATTCAAGACCTGCTGCCGACGAGTCCTTAGAGGAGTTCTTTAGAAGACATAACAAAATGGTTATTTCCGATGTAGACACGAGAGGACTGGTAAGTTATATCCGAGAAAAAGGAGCGATGAATGCGGTGATTTCTACCGATGTGGAAAATGTAGAGGAATTGAAAAAACAATTGGCTGAAGTACCTTCAATGAGTGGTCTAGAGCTTGCCTCTGAGGTTTCAACTAAAGAACCTTATTATTACGGCAATGAAAATGCCAAGTATAAAATTGCTGCACTGGATATTGGTATAAAAAAGAATATTTTAAGGAATTTAGCGAGTAGAGATGCTTTCATAAAAGTGTTCCCCTATAATTCAACATTTGAGGAACTCGAGGCCTTTCAACCTGATGGGTATTTTTTATCGAATGGCCCTGGAGATCCTGAGCCATTGGCCGAAGCTCAGCAATTGGCAAAAGAGGTGCTCAAACGAGATTTACCGTTGTTTGGTATTTGCCTTGGCCACCAGGTTATTGCTCTAGCAAATGGCATTTCTACTTATAAAATGCACAATGGTCACAGGGGAATTAATCATCCGGTTAAAAATTTAATTACTGGGAAGGGAGAAATCACCTCACAGAATCATGGTTTTGCCATTAATAGAGAAGAAACAGAGTCACATCCTGATGTTGAGATTACACACGTGCATCTGAATGATTCTACCGTAGCCGGCATTAGGATAAAAAATAAAAATTGTTTTTCTGTTCAATATCATCCGGAGGCAAGTCCGGGACCACATGATTCAATGTATCTGTTTGACCAGTTTATAGAAAACATCCGGAGAAATTAATGGAAAAACCGCAACAAAATTTAATTTTTATTGCGGTTTTTTAGTTCCGAAAACATTATCGTAAATATTAATCGTAAATATGATAAATACTAGTTTCAACAGTTTCATATTTTCGTAATTTTAACCAACTAAAAAACGAATAAAACAATCATTATGAGCATTATAATAAATATTCATGCAAGACAAATTCTGGATTCAAGAGGAAATCCTACAGTAGAAGTAGACGTCATTACCGAAAATGGTATCATGGGTAGAGCAGCCGTACCATCAGGTGCTTCAACAGGAGAACATGAGGCCGTAGAATTGAGAGATGGTGGTGACTCCTATATGGGAAAAGGCGTATTAAAGGCGGTTGAGAATGTTAATGCCATAATTGCTCAGGAACTACTAGGAGTATCGGTATTTGAGCAAAATCTTATCGATCAAATCATGATTGATCTCGATGGTACACCTAATAAATCAAAGTTAGGAGCCAATGCTATTCTAGGGGTGTCGCTCGCTGCAGCCAAGGCAGCCGCAAATGAACTGGGTCAGCCCCTCTATCGGTACGTTGGCGGTGTATCAGCTAATACGTTACCGGTTCCAATGATGAATATTATTAATGGAGGTTCGCACTCAGATGCGCCCATAGCATTTCAGGAATTTATGATCATGCCTGTTAAGGCTAAATCCTTCACTCACGCCATGCAAATGGGAACGGAGATTTTTCATAATCTGAAAAAAATCCTGCACGGTCGCAACCTGAGCACCGCAGTAGGAGATGAGGGCGGATTTGCACCTTCACTGGATGGTACAGAGGATGCCCTTGATACCATAGGTAAAGCTGTTGAAAAAGCCGGTTATAAATTTGGTGACGAAGTAATGATTGCGCTTGATTGTGCTTCAGCAGAATTCTACAAGGATGGTAAGTATGACTATACTCTTTTTGAGGGAGCATCAGGAGCAGTAAGATCGAGTAAGGAACAATCCGATTATTTGGCCCAGCTTGTCTCTAAATATCCTATTATATCTATAGAAGACGGGTTGGATGAAAACGACTGGGAAGGCTGGCAGTATCTTACCAGTTTAATTGGTGACAAAGTGCAATTGGTTGGTGATGATCTTTTTGTGACGAACGTAGAACGTCTTGAGCGTGGCATTAAGACAGGCGTTGCTAACTCAATTTTAATTAAAGTAAATCAGATCGGATCTTTAACGGAGACCATTGCAGCCGTCAATATGGCTAAGAATGCAGGATATACCTGCGTTATGTCTCACCGATCAGGTGAAACCGAAGACAATACGATAGCCGACCTTGCTGTGGCCCTTAATACTGGTCAGATCAAAACCGGATCTGCCTCAAGAAGTGATCGTATGGCCAAATACAATCAGCTGTTGAGAATTGAGGAAGAATTAGCAGATGTAGCCTATTATCCTCAGGAAAAGGCTTTCAAAGTCAATTAAGACATTAGAAATTCTGAAAAAGCCCTCTTTTTGAGGGCTTTTTTGGTTAACCATTCTGGCAACTTCAGTTAACCTGAATTTAATCATTCTAGAAGTGCCCTGTTTTCTTTTATTGATTAATTTGCCGACCTAAACATCAATAACACTCTTTACCATGGCTAGTTTTCTTTTTGTAAGTGCCGAAAACGATGGAATTGCTAAATGTAAAGCAGGAGGCATGGGGGATGTCGTTAGAGATGTACCCAGAGTTATTTCTGAACGAGGGGATACAGTGAATGTTGTGACACCTTCCTATGGTCGCCTTCACATCAACGCAAGCTTCATTTCTGATATTGATTTTATTTACAGAGGACAGCGTACTAAGGCCAAATTATACGAGGCAGTGCCCAAAAAGGAATTTGAACATCTTACACATTATGTGATACACCACGAAGACATTAAACCTGGAACTATTGCAGATATTTATTTTAACGATGAGGATCAACCGTTCTTTACAGACTCCTGTATGTTTTCATTATTTTGTACAGCTGTATCTCAAGCGATACTAAACAATGAATTTGGTAAGCTGGACATCGTTCATCTGCACGATTGGCATACTAGCCTAATCCTTTTTCTCAGACAATATCATCCGGGATTTACGGGGCTTTGGGATATAAGAATGGTATATTCCATTCATAATCTGGCAATTCAGGGAATAAGGCCACTTAGGGATAACTTTGCATCGATACAAGCATTTTATCCAGAGCTTGAGATCGTCGATTCCCAGATTCAGGATCACAGATATCCGGACTGTATCAATCTGATGTCTGTAGGTATTAGGTTTGCAGATGCTGTTCATACGGTATCTCCATCCTATATGAAAGATATTCAAAAGCCAAGTGACTTTCCAAATTTTGTCGGTGGAGAAGGACTTGAACAGGATTTAATTGATGCCAATAACTCTAACCGCTTATTTGGAATCCTCAACGGCTGTAATTACAAGAATATTAATAAGGTCAAAAAAGGTTCTTTTTATAAGAATGCTGTACAGGCAATTTTTGAATGGCTTCAGAAACCAGACAAGGAGTATAAATATGATTTTCTGATTCACACTGGTGAAAAGATCGCCAGACTGATGAAAAAGGAGCCCGATTTTGTTTGTGCAAGTGTGGCTCGGCTCACAGAACAGAAGTTCTTTATTTTTAAATCTAATCCTCAGGTCTTGATTGATTTGCTGCAAGTTTTGCAGGAACATAATGGGATATATGTTATTCTTGGTACCGGAGCCCCTGAGTACGAAGAGCTTTTAAGAGACATCAGTTATCGCTTCGAAAATCTGGTCTTTTTTAACGGTCAGTCTGAAGAGGTAATAGACTCGATATATACAGAATCTGATCTCTATTTGATGCCCAGTCTTTTTGAACCTTGTGGGATCAGTCAGATGCTGGCAATGAGAAATGGACAACCATGTTTGGTACACGCAACTGGTGGGCTAATGGATACGGTTGTTGACCAGGTTACAGGTTTTCATTTTTCAGGAGCTACTCTAGAGGATCAGGGGACAGACTTTATCAATGTTTTCAGAAAAGTCATGGATCTTTATTTAAATTGTCCTGAAGAATGGAAAAAGATGCGGAAAGAGGCAAAAAAAGTTAGATTCACATGGAAGGATTCGGTCAATAAATACTACCGGGACTTATACCGCATCACGTCTTGATAAGCTTTCAGACAATGTAAGAAAATACTTATAAAATATTTGTTCGTATCCTATAGTTAAACACTTTTATATTTACCAAAAGCTTGTTAAATGTGTTTTCGAAATCGTTATAGTTTTCGTAAATTCGCGTACCATTTAAATCACAAAAAAAACCATATTAAATGTCAGATAAAGCGATACTGGAAATCAATGGAGAGAAGCACGAATTACCTCTTGTAAAAGGAACTGAAAACGAGCTAGCAATAGATATTAAAAGCTTAAGATCGTCTACTGGAGGTGTCATCACAATTGATCCCGGTTATAAGAATACGGGAAGTTGTGAAAGTGCAATAACGTTTTTAAATGGTGAAAAAGGGATCTTACGATACAGAGGTTATTCGATAGAAGAACTGGCTGAAAAAGCCGATTTTCTGGAGGTGGCTTATCTATTGATTTTTGGAGAACTTCCAACTGAACAGCAACTGGATAAATTTCATTCGGATATTAAGTCTCATGCCCTTGTTGATGAGGACGTAAAAAAAATTCTGGATGCTTTTCCAAAGGCTGCTCATCCCATGGGCGTTTTGTCTTCCTTAACAAGTGCCCTGACGGCATTCAACCCATCTTCTGTGGATGTGAGTTCTGAGGAAGATATGTATAATGCAATTGTTCGCATACTGGGTAAGTTTCCTGTGCTCGTGGCCTGGACCATGCGTAAAAAACAAGGGCTTCCTCTTGAGTACGGGGACGATAGCCTGGGGTATGTTGAGAATGTTCTAAAGATGATGTTTAAAAACCCAAACAATCCTTACGTGCAGAACCCTATTCTGGTGGACGCTCTGAATAAACTGCTTATCCTTCATGCTGATCATGAGCAAAACTGTTCGACTTCAACGGTCCGAATAACAGGGTCATCTCATGCCGGTTTATTTGTTTCATTATCAGCGGGAATCTCAGCCTTGTGGGGACCTTTGCATGGAGGAGCCAATCAGGCTGTACTTGAAATGCTTGAGGCAATAAAAGCTGATGGCGGAGATACTAAAAAATACATGGCCAAAGCAAAGGACAAAGAAGACCCCTTTCGATTAATGGGTTTTGGGCACAGAGTGTATAAAAATTTTGATCCAAGGGCGAGAATTATTAAGAAAGCTGCAGATGAGGTTTTGGGTGATCTGGGAATTGATGATCCGGTACTCGATATTGCGAAAGGTTTGGAAAAAGAAGCTCTCGAAGATCAGTACTTCGTGGATAGGAAGTTATATCCAAACGTTGATTTTTATTCCGGAATCATCTACCGTGCCATGGGAATTCCGGTGGAGATGTTCACGGTTATGTTTGCCCTGGGAAGGTTACCAGGTTGGATCGCTCAATGGCGTGAAATGCGAATGAAAAAAGAACCTATCGGAAGACCACGACAACTCTATGTGGGTGAAACTTATAGGCCATTTAAACCATTAAGCAAACGATAAAAAATAAAGCTTCATGTGCTCATGAAGCTTTTTTCTATTCTATCTATGAAATTAAACATTCAGAACGAGACTTCTCGGTTGAGAGCAGTTATTTTTGGGACAGCCGAAAGTAGTGGTCCTATCCCAACTCCTGAGGAAGCCTACGATCCAAAATCTTTAGAGCATATCATGGCCGGCACTTATCCAAAGGAAGAACATATGATCAGAGAAATGGATGCGGTATGCGAAGTTTTTAAGAAGTACGACGTCGATGTATATCGTCCTGATGTGATTGAAAATGTGAATCAGATATTTGCTCGGGATATTGCTTTGGTAATAGAGGATAAGATAATTGACTGCAACATTCTACCCGATCGACAAAATGAGATAGAGGCCATTCGTTATGTATTTGATCAGATTGATAGAAGAAATATCATAACTCTTCCGCACGAAGCGCACATAGAAGGTGGTGACGTTATTTTGCATAACGATTATATATTTGTTGGGGTATGTACACGACCAGATTACAAGGACCTCATTACAGCCAGAACCAATAGTTTGGCGGTAAAGATGCTCAGAGATCATTTTCCTCATAAAACCATTAAATCATTTGTATTGCGCAAAAGCAATACGGATCCAAGAAACAATGCTTTGCATTTGGACTGCTGCTTTCAGCCTGTTGGTAACGGAAAGGCCATTCTGCACAAAAACGGATTCTTTTTTGAAGAGGAGTACAATTGGCTTCTAAACTTCTTTGGCAAAGAAAATGTTTTTGAAATTACCAAGGATGAAATGTACAATATGAAAAGTAATATCTTCTCTATTGCGCCGGATGTGGTTATTTCAGAAATTAATTTTGACCGCCTGAACACATGGTTTGAAGAGCAAGGTATCACAGTTGAAAAAGTCCCTTATGCAGAGATTGGCAAACAGGGTGGATTGCTGCGTTGTTCTACCATGCCGCTGATAAGGGATTAGATTACCTGCGTTCTGCTTTGCCTACTAATTTTCCTTTGTAAACCCATAGGTATTCTGCCCAATAAAGTCCTTGGGAAATTTGTCGTCTCCCTTAAAACCAATTTCAATAGTACCACTGTCTTCCGGTATGTAGTTAGTTTTAAAAATATAGTCCCATAAACTAAGACTAATGCCATAGTTCACACCGTGCTTTCCTTCAGGGAGATCATAGGCATGATGGTAGAGGTGCATGACCGGATTGTTAAAAATGTATTTAAGCGGCCCCCAGGTAATCTTAATGTTGGCATGATTCAGGTGGCCGATGGCGATGGCGACAAAATGTACGATAAATGCCTGCTCGGGTTCAAAGCCTCCAATAAGCATGACACCAATTGTTTTTAAAGGCTTGTACAGTATGTTCTCCATCCAGTGATACCTTAAATGCGCCGCAAAGCCCATTTCCTTAACACTGTGGTGCACCTTGTGAAAGTTCCAAAGGATCTTATACCGATGCAGTAGGACATGGGTAAACCACTGAACAAAATCCAGAATAATAAAAAACACCAATAACTGTAGTCCCGGAGACCAGTTGGTCATATCAATTAAGGCAAAACTTTGAGGAGTGATATTGATTTCTGAAAATAAAAGTTCTATCACTTTATAGAAACCACTGATGACTATGGAGAAAATGAAAAAATTAAAAAACATGTAAAAGGCATCCAGCCAGAAGTCTTTTCTAAAAATCGCCTGATCCTTCCTCCAGGGAAAAATGATCTCTAATAACCAAACAACCAATGAGATAACCACCAGCCCCCAGAAATAGTTGGTATACCAGGGAACCTCAAAAATGATGGATTTCCATGTCCATGAAATTGTGCCTTCGAAGGCGTTTACAAATGCGTCTAAATACTTTTTCATTTTTCTTCTTTTTTTTAAAATGTGTCGAATTCAATGGGGGAATCTTTGTCATAACTCCATTCCACCCAGGACCCATCATAATTCTTTACATTGTCAAAGCCCAATAATTCAGCTAATACAAAGGTAGTGTGTGCGGAGCGAACTCCACTATGACAATATACAATGATACGCTCAGATTCCTCCAAATTCAGATGGGCGTAGTTTTTTTCAATTTCATGTCTGGACTTAAATTTCTGATCTCCGTCGAAATTGATGTTTAAAGCCCAGTCAATATGAATACTATTGGGAATTCTACCTGCTCTTTTAGAACCTGGCTTCATGTATGTTCCTTCAAACTCTTCAATGGTTCTGGTATCGATAATAACAGCGTTTGCACTTATGGCATCCAGCACGTCTTTATTAGATACAATACAACTCATGGAGGGATTGTCTGGCAACTTAAAATTTGAAGCTAAGAATTTTGGAGCCACTTTACTGGTGCGCCCATTTGTTGCCTGCCACGACTCAAAACCACCGTTTAAAATTCGCACATTGTGAAAGTCATAATTCTGCAGTATCCACCACAACCGCGCAGCTTCGCACATGCCTTTATCATCGTATAGAATTATTGTATCTTGAGTTTGTATTCCAAGTTTACTGAATAATTTTTCAAGTTGATTCTTACTAGGGATTACCCCTGAATAGGGATAAGAGGAATCTTCGATGTCTTTTCTCGAGATGTTGATTGCGTTAAGGATATGCGATCTTGAATACAATTCTTGAGATCTGAAATCCAAAATTTTTGTGCTTGGTAAATCGATGACTTTTGCAAGTTCAGTGGACTCAATTAAATAATTATGACTGGTCTCTTTGGCCAGTGGCGATTTATTTTTTCCACAAGACCAGATGAGCAATGCAATGAACATCAATTTAATTCTCCAATTCATACCATTCAATATCTGATAAGGTCATTCGTCTCCCTTTTTTTTGTGGGGGATAGTTTTTGACAAGGTAATTGACAATAATTTCTTGATTTTTACCAAGGTCCCACAAGTTTTGGGTTTCCTGCATCCATTTAATTGTGGCATTCCAGCGTTCGGCGTTCATTCTGTTTTGGGTGACCAACTTTGCCGAGTGGCAGTTGGTACAATTATTGATCACCACCATCAATCCTTCGTCATCTTTTAAACCCGTACGAACGTGGATTCCGTCTTCAATCCGGTCTTCATCCACTTCCTCTGTAACTACGGGTGTAGTTTCCGCTTTCTTTTTAAAATCAAAGGCCGCCGGATTATTAGAGTAGTAAATTAAGCTACCCCCGGTGATAACAAACAACAGGAACAGGGAGATTAACATTTTGTATATTCTCCTTACTTCTTCCTGAAATGTACGCTCATTTTTCATGAAGTCACCTTTACTGCAATTCTATGGCAGGCGTTATTTAGATATCCTTTTGGATTCCATCCCGGAAGGACCATAGGCTGGGATGTACCACTTTGATCGGTTGCCCTGGCCCAAACCTCGTAATATCCTGTTTCAGGAAAATCAACCGATGCCGAAAAGTGCTGCCAGGCCAGTCTGTTGGCAGGTGGTTCCAAGTTCGTATCCTCCCATGTGGCCCCAAAATCAATAGAGTATTCTACTTTAGCTACTTCTAATTCTCCAGCCCAGGCATGCCCTCTGATGTTTAGTTTTTTACCCTTATTGATCATTGCACCTGTTTTTGGATAGGTGATGAGCGATTTCACAGGCATGGACTCAATGATACACATATCTTCATCTTTGACCTGTTCACCTGGAGCAACAGGGTTGCAAGGCACTCTGTAGGCTGTACCATTCATTTTTGGTCCATCGTGGACCTTATTTCTTATGCTTATTCGATTAACCCACTTTCCGGATACTGAGGCCGGCCATCCGCCTGCCACTAGCCTCAACGGATAACCGTGAACTAGTGGAATGTCCTTGCCATTCATTTGAAAGGCAAGTAAAGTTTCCTCCTGTAGGGCTTTGCTCATAGGACATCCTCTTGATATGGCTTCTTTGTTTGGGTCCCTGCTAAGGTGTTGATCCACCGCATGAAATCCTATGTAAACGGCATCATCTTTAATACCTGTATCTTCCAGTACATCCCTTAGGCGCACTCCTGTCCAGGAAGCACAGTGAACGGCACCTACTTTCCATTGGTTTCCTTTAGCCGGAGGGTCAAACTCAGCCCTTCCATTGCCCCCACATTCAATGGTTAGCTGATAAGTGTATTGTTCAAAGTTTGATTTTAGTTCGTCTAAGGTGTATGTTTTTTTTGCTTTAGCCGATTCTCCATCGATGGTAAGCGTCCATGAGTCAACGTCAATACTCTCAGGGATAAGACCATTGTTTCTTACGAACATACTGGAGTTAGGTGTAATCTTGTCGTCTAACAAATGCGCCTTGGATTCTATATTCCAGGGCCTGTCATTGAGAACTACCATTTCTCGATTTTTGTTGAAAAGCTTAAAAGGGTCCGGATCCTGAAGTGCAATTGGGGTATACCCATTTACCATGTTGGAACCAAATACAATTTTGGTGCCGATCAGGGTTGCAAATGAGCTTAAAGTAGCCTGTTTAACAAAATCTCTTCTTTTCAAGATGCAGGTATTTAAAAGTATTAATGCTAAAGTGATATAACCCAACAATTTAAGATTTACCTGATAAACCAAATGTAACTAATGTTACAAATTCATTGATCCCTTCTGCAGATCTGCATTGTTTTTCCGTGTCATAAGTGTTTACCCATACCTTTAACTGTAGGCGCGCAATATTCACACATACATTAGGATATATTGGAACAAATCATTTGTAAGCCACTGAATATTAGTAGGAAAGGTTTTTGATTACCCATGAAATGGTATATATGATTTGGCAATCTGAAGGTCATTAAAGTGTTTGTTGAATTGGAAAAAGAAGGTGTCTGAAACACCGTTAAGTAACAAAAGTTACATTACTGAATATTCAAAAGACATAGATTGAGAAATTATTTTAAATAAATCAGTAAATTATGATACAGAAAGATTTTGAAACAAAAGTAGTAGGGTGGGCTTTTTTAATGGCTGCACTTTTGTTGTGGTCTGGTTGGGCTTTATCACCACATCACATTGGTGAATACATTCAGGCATCAGATTTTGAAGCTATTGGCGAGAGTGTCTGGACCTGGATATGGATGTATCGCATCCACATATTTGGATGGGTAACCCTTGGGATTGCCTTATTTGCTTTGGTTTCTGTCACAGCCAGGAGGCCATTTAGAGTATTGATTTTGCCGGGAGCGGGAATGATCATAATTGGAACCTTTACCTTGGCTATAGCCAATGCCTATTTCTATAACTATGGAGCCTGGGGTGTTGGACAAACAGCTGGTAAATCTCTCGCCGAAATAGATGCCTTCATGAGCGATATTCTGTATACCAACCAATACGTGACCTGTTTCATCAGATTTGGAAGAATTTTTTCCGGTGTGGGCTTTGTGCTTTTGGGTTTTGCTTTTTTAAAATGGCATTTGCTTAGTAAATGGATAAGTATTTTTACGATCCTATTTGGGTTTGCAGCAATGGGTATCATTCTGGCTATTCCGGATAACTTTGAAATTTACAAGCCACTATTTCATGTGAAGGTGCTATGGGCGTTGATTATGGGCGTCAGTATTCTCAAAACTGGGATACGTTTTCCTAATTGAGTGGAATTAAGGCGGCTATCAAACGGAAAGCTTCCGTTTTTTGGGTTTAATTATTGTCGGTAAAGGAAATAGTTCTTGACCAGATTGATATACTCACTTTTAGCTTCGTCCTGGGAAATATTCTGTGCCTGAAATAAGGCATTTGTTTTAAATGCATTAATGATGGCTTTTTTACTGCTCGGCTGTCCGTAATCGTTTGTCGCCTTTTTGTAGTAAGCGTAGAGCCTTAAGAGAAAGTCTGCAGGAAAGGGTTCCATATGGCTGTTAACCATTTCCACAGCTTCCTTAAAGGCAATATCTAATTCTTCGGAGGTCATTCTAATTGTGCAATCACGCTTTCGCCACCTTTTACTTTATCGTTTAATGAAACCTTAAGT
Source organism: uncultured Winogradskyella sp. (assembly GCA_963966315.1). Lineage (GTDB taxonomy): Bacteria > Bacteroidota > Bacteroidia > Flavobacteriales > Flavobacteriaceae > Winogradskyella_A. The sequence goes on from CAWZYX010000001.1 coordinate 61,394, forward strand.
TCGGCATTTAAAGGTAAAAAAACATCCACTCTTGAGCCAAATTTAATGAACCCAGAGTCCGCTCCCTGAACAACGGTACTGTTCAGATGTGCATAATTCACAATTCTTTTAGCCAGTGCTCCGGCGATCTGACGGTATAAAACCTCACCAACTTTGGGGTTTTTAACAACGACGGTGGTACGCTCGTTTTCCTCACTTGCTTTGGGATGCCAGGCCACGAGATATTTTCCTGGGTGGTACTTGCTATAGGTTACGTTTCCTGAAATCGGGAATCTGGTTACATGAACATTTAACGGTGACATAAAAATAGAAACCTGAACACGCTTTTCTTCAAAATATTCCTTTTCAAGTACTTCTTCAATGACAACAACCTTGCCGTCTACCGGGGCCATGATAACGTGATCGTCCTGAAGCGTATACCGTTTGGGGTTTCTGAAAAACTGAAGAATAAGGATAAATAGTGCGACAATTGTGATCATAAGCAATTTTCGCAACCACTCGGTCGAAATAGTGTTATCAATGAGCAGAATACTGATCACAACAACAACCAATGAAATAAATATGATTTTATGACCTTCTTTATGAAACATAGTTAATGACCCTAAGGAATAAATAAATAAATGGTGAAGCAAAGATAATACTATCTAATCTATCAAGAAGCCCTCCATGCCCGGGCATAATGACTCCACTGTCCTTGACATTGGCCTGACGTTTGAATTTTGATTCGATAAGATCACCAAGAGTCCCAATTACACTAATAATTATTGACAAAATCAGCCAATTGGAGAATTCAAGAGTGTGGGTAAATCGGGCAATAAAATAGCTCGCTATACACGAAAAAAAGAGTCCTCCCAAAAAGCCTTCAACAGTTTTTTTAGGAGATATTCGTGGAAATAATTTTTGCTTTCCAAAATTTTTTCCAATTAAATAGGCAAAACTGTCATTTACCCAAACCAAAATAAAACTGCCCAGGAGGAGTAGAGGTGTGAATTGATTTTGATAATTGGCAATCATCAGCATAAATACGAAACCCGAAGTAAGGTAAAACGTTACAAGAATAAATTGCTTGGAATCAAAAAGTGGAATTGTACTTTCGGATAGCAGGTCTTTCAAAAGGATGAGGTTCACGAAAATGGTCGTCACCAAATAAATCTGAATAGCATCAGCTCCTTCTTCAGAAAAAGGACTGTATAGCATCAAATAACCAAAGCCAAGATAGATTATTGAAAATATGAAATAAGAGAGACGGGATCTGAGTTTAATGAGGTTATTAAATTCGGCGATGCATAACAGACCAAAAACTAATAACACCACAAATAGTAATTCCTGCGCGAGCAATGAGGTGATGAGCAAGGTAACATACAGCGCTCCGGAGATTGCCCTTGTGGTCAGTTCTTTCATTTAAAGGTCTTCAAGAAGGAGAAGGTAGAGGTTTTTAGAACTACTTCCATAAGACATAAAATCTTTGTCTTCTTCAGTCTTAAAATGTTTGATAGTAGTAATATTTGTAGGGATTTTAGACCTGTTTCTGTCTTTAATTCCCTTTAATCCTTCACCAATATTTTCTACAAACTGGCTTGTTGTTGCATAGATAATAAAGTTGGCTGGTAACTCCTTTAATTTTTTTTCAGCAATCTGATTGGACGAAATCAATAGAGACCCATCATCTGATATCAGGTATTCGCAAGTAGATAAAAAGAATGTAGCTTCAGGTGTTCTTTTACTTATATTCAAATTGAAAGATTTGAACATTTCGGCAAGCCGATCGTCATAGATGAGTGCCGTAGAATTATTCCAGTTATTTTCATCCAAAATTTTCTGCAGGCACGAGTTAACCTCCTGCATGTTTTCGCAATACAGGAACTTTCCTCCATTCGCATTAAAGTTGATGGTAAACCGTTCATCTGCTGGTAACTTAATCTCGGGCATGTACTTGCTGCGCTCTTGGTTTGGAATCTCTTCCTCAGATTTCTTTGATTTTCCACCGAAAAGTCGTTTAAATAGGCTCATTGAATTACCATACTATGGGCTTGCATCATTTCTGACGATTTTCAAAGATAAAAAAACTACATTCAAGAAGAGGATTTACCCTGATTTTTCGATTAAACGTGGTTGTTTACTCTTCTTCTTCAGTTTTTGTGACTACAGCAGTTTTTTGTTCACCATTGGTTTCTTCAGGTTTATCGTATTTACGCTTTCCAAAGATCTTTTCAAGATTATCTTTAAAAATAACCTCTTTCTCAAGTAAAACTTCTGCTAGCTGGGTCAGTTTATCCTTGTTTTCTTCAAGAATTTTAATTGCACGCTGATACTGTTCCTCGATGATTGCCGAAATTTCTTTATCGATGAGCTCTGCAGTTTGCTCGCTGTACGGTTTTGTGAATCCATATTCGGTTTGCCCCGAAGAATCGTAATAGGTTAAGTTACCTACCTCCTCACTCAATCCATAAATAGTGACCATGGCGCGTGCCTGTTTGGTAACTTTTTCAAGGTCACTCAAAGCGCCTGTAGAAATTTTATTAAAGATGACCTTTTCAGCCGCTCTTCCTCCTAGTGCTGCGCACATTTCATCAAGCATCTGTTCGGGTCTTACAATGAGCCTTTCTTCGGGCAGGTACCAGGCTGCACCGAGCGAGCGACCACGCGGGACTATAGTTACCTTAACCAATGGAGCTGCGTGTTCGAGCATCCAGCTAACAGTAGCATGTCCGGCTTCGTGAAAGGCAATGGCTCTTTTTTCTTCCGGAGTGATGATTTTATTTTTCTTTTCCAATCCGCCAACAATACGATCGACAGCATCTAAGAAATCTTGCTTATTTACGGATTTTTTTCCTTTTCTGGCTGCTATCAGTGCAGCCTCGTTACAGACATTAGCAATGTCTGCCCCTGAAAAACCGGGTGTTTGCTTCGCCAGGAAATCGATATCAAGAGAATCATCCTTTTTAAGAGGTCTAAGGTGCACCTCAAAAATTTCTTTTCTTTCTCTTACATCCGGTAAATCAACATAGATCTGTCTGTCAAATCTTCCTGCACGCATCAGTGCACTATCCAGAACGTCGGCTCGGTTAGTAGCCGCCAGAACAATAACATTGGTATTTGTTCCAAAGCCATCCATTTCTGTGAGCAACTGGTTCAAGGTATTCTCTCGTTCATCATTAGAACCGGAAAAATTTGCCTTGCCTCTTGCTCTTCCGATGGCGTCAATTTCATCGATAAAAATGATAGAAGGCGATTTTTCTTTGGCTTGTTTAAAAAGGTCTCTTACCCTGGAAGCTCCTACACCCACAAACATTTCAACAAAATCCGAGCCTGAAAGAGAAAAGAAAGGTACTTTGGCTTCTCCTGCAACCGCCTTGGCCAAAAGTGTTTTTCCTGTACCCGGTGGGCCAACAAGTAGTGCGCCTTTTGGAATCTTTCCACCAAGTGACGTGTACTTTTCAGGGTACTTTAAAAAGTCTACAATTTCCTGAACCTCTTCCTTAGCTCCTTCAAGACCAGCAACATCTTTGAAGGAGGTTTTGGTATCGGTCTTTTCATCAAACAACTTGGCTTTTGATTTTCCAATATTAAAAATCTGACCCCCGGCGCCGCCGCTTCCACCTGCAGACATACGCCGCATTATAAAGATCCACACACCTATAATTAGTATAAACGGAAGAAGAGAAATTAAAAACTCTCCCCAGGCGTTGCTCTCTGTTTTGTACTCAATGCGCACTTCCAGATTATTATCGTCTTCAATCTGTTTAATCTCTTCCTGAAATAACCTCAGATCACCAAATTCGAAACGATAATTTGGTACCGGACCTACAGCGGGAAGAACTCCTCCCGGACGAGACTTCTTATGAATCTCTTTTTGGGCTGCTTCAGGTGTTAGATATACCCGAGCTTCCCTGTTATTGATGATCTCCACATTCTTGACATCCCCGTTTCTCAGGTAAGTGAAAAAGTCCGCTGGCGTTGTTTGATTGCCGGTCTGACTGCCGAAACCGCCTGAAAATATTTGGAAACCAAAGAATACCGCCAATATAATAGCGTATATCCAGTACGGGCTGAACTTAGGTTTCTTATTTGAATTTTTTGTATTTGCCATTTAATAAATCTTCTGTAACTTAATAGCTCGTTGATATTTCTGTTGTTTTAGCATCTCCCCAGAGACTTTCTATATCGTAATAATCTCTAATGTGTTTTTGAAACACATGTACAACAATATTGACATAATCGATTAAAACCCACTCCTGGTTGTCCATGCCCTCCACATGCCAGGGCTTGTCCTTTAACGATTTACTTACCTGTTTTTGTACGGAATTTACGATTGCGCTGACCTGAGTGTTGGATGTGCCTTCACAAATGATAAAGTAATCACAAACCGTATTTTCAATTTCCCTAAGATCTAGTATTGTAATCTCTCGTCCTTTAACCTCTTCTATACCACTTATTATTGTTGTTATTAACAGGTCTGCATTACTTTTGTTTTGGGTCATTAAATTGATATATATTTATGCAAAGTTATTATAATTTTTTATCAAGTTTTGCCTTATATTCATAAGAAAACTATAAAAATAGAACCTCTTTCCGGTGAAAATAATCAAACTTAATGCCACTGAATCCACAAACTCATTATTAAAGCAAATGAATAATGAGGGATCCTTAGATGATTTTACAGTTCTACAAGCGCAACAACAAACAAAAGGTCGAGGTCAAATGGGTACTACCTGGCAATCTGAACCCTCTAAAAATCTTACTATCAGTGTATTAAAGCATTGTTCTAACCTGGGAATGGATGCTCAGTTCTTTATTAGTATGGTCACGGCTCTTGCCGTTTCAGAAACGCTCAAAAAGTTGAATATGCCTAAAATAAAAATTAAATGGCCTAACGACATTTTGTCAGATTCTTTAAAAATATCAGGCATTCTCATTGAAAATATCATCAAAAACAATGAGTTGAAGAGTGCGGTCATTGGGGTTGGAATTAACGTTAACCAAAAATTTTTTAACGATCTGCCCAATGCCTCGTCTATCTTAAAGACAACGGGGGTAATTAATGATCTTGATGAGGTATTAAATACCTTTGTCATCACTCTGCAGCATTACTTTAAGCGCCTTGAGAATAATGAATTGGGTGCTTTGAAATCTCAATATGAACACCAGCTATTTCGAATTCACAAGCCTTCTACCTTTGTTTTGCAGAACGGAGAAAAGCTCACTGGTTACATCAATGGCGTCAATCGCCAGGGGCATCTGGAAGTTTTAACCGAAGATGCTATTATTAAAACTTATAAAATGAAAGAAATCAGCTTACTGTATTAGCGACTTTAGAGTGCTTTGGGGATATTGTTGCTAAGTGTTTCTATGAATTTAGAGATAGGCCCCTTTATCATCATGGCCATCATTGGATTGAAATCGCCTTCAAAGATTAATTGAACGGAGCTGCTGTCATTCTCTTGCTCATCGATTAATCCAATTAATGAAAAGTCCAGTTTTCCTCCCGCAGCCCCTAGAACGATCTTATTTGGTTGATCAACTTCTTTTTTCTTCAAGACTATTTCAGGCATACCTTTAAGAGCAAAAAGAAATTTATCATCTTCCAATAGCTCAAATTTACTAATGTTTTCAGGCATTAGCTTTTCGAAGTTTTTCACATCGGATAAAAAATCAAATATGTCTTGTTGGGGTTTTGGTATGGTTACTTTTGGTGATTCAAGTTGCATTAGTCAATGTAATTAACTGTGGTTCCATTCACTTGGATTAGCGTTCCATGTTGAAAGGACCTCAAGTTGTTTGTTATTTATATAATGGGTTTCTAGTGCTTCTTTGAGTAAACTTTCGTAATTACTCAGTGTATGAAGTTGTATCCCGCTTTTTTCAAAATTTTGCTTGGCAATTTCAAAGCCATACGAAAAAATGGCGATCATGCCTTTAACATCGGCATGAGCCTCCTTTAAAGCTTCTACTGCATTTAAACTGCTCTTTCCAGTACTGATCAGGTCTTCGACAACCACTACCCTCTGGTGTTTGTTTAATTGCCCTTCTATTTGATTTTGCCGCCCGTGTTTTTTTGCTTCAGGGCGCACATAGATGAAGGGTAAATTCAATTCCTGTGCCACAAGAGCTCCAATACCAATAGCTCCGGTAGCTACGCCCGCAATGACATCGGGTTTTCCATAAATTTTTTCAATGTGGCCTGCCATTTCAGCTTTGATATAATTTCTAATCAGTGGGTAGGATAGTATTATTCTATTGTCGCAATAAATGGGCGATTTCCAACCTGAGGCCCAGGTAAAAGGTTCGTCAGGGCTGAGTTTGATGGCATTTATTTGTAATAGAAGTTCCGCCGTTTTTTGAGCGGTTTGTTCATTTAAAATCATGGGGCAAAATTAATGATTTTTAGTAAACAGGGATTTTTTGATAACTTAATTTCCATTTGTTTGATGGACCTGTAAAAAATAATATTTTCGTTTGGTAATTTTTAGTGTGTGCATACAATATTCGTTGGAGACAAGCCTATTATCCTTACTTCAGATTATACCTTCGAAGAGAATCACAAGGTGTTCCTTCTGCGATCTGTTAGTATAGGAAAGGTTATTCAGCTACTGAATAAAACAGATCTTCAGTCCATTCATTTGGTTGATAGGGACAAAGAAAATCTGATGAAACGCTTTTTAAAACTGCTGCCTGTTACGGTTGCTGGTGGTGGTAAGGTCTATAATTCAGAGCGTAAAATTCTCTTTATTTTTAGAAATGACAAATGGGATCTGCCCAAAGGTCGTGCGGAGTCCAAAGAGTCCATTGAAGAAACTGCATTGAGGGAAGTAGAGGAAGAAACCGGGGTCAAGGACCTAAGCATAGTTCGCCCCTTGCAAACTACCTATCATATTTTTAAGCGGAACGGAAAGCACCGAATTAAGGTGACCTACTGGTTTGAAATGACTTCAGATTACAAGGGCACTTTGACACCTCAGAAAAAAGAGGGTATCACACAGGTTGAATGGCTTAATGCAAAAGAGACAGTTAAAGCCTTAGACCAAAGCTATGCCAACATACGCACTCTTATTTAGTGACCCTGTAAATCGGATAACTAAGATGCGCTGTTTCGTAATGTGCACTCTGCTTGTGCAGCCAGTCCAACTGTGCATACCAATTGTTGGCAAATTCCTTATCAAAGGTCTTTTTTAGGTTAAAGTCTATTTGAATTTGTGGATGTTTCTGGAGTAATTCTATAGCCTTGTCTTCCCAGACATAAGGTGAAAATCCCTCTTTTTGCTGCAAGATGGTGTCAAAATAATTCCAGTTAAAAAAGGAGTCTATTGTAACTGGCTCCAAGGTCTCCAGTAAATACCTGATTCCGTCCTGCTCGGTTGGCACATAAAAGTCCCCTTTTCTAAATTTAACCCTTAATTCTTTGGAGCTAACCTCAGTAGCGAAATGGGGGTAATGCCCTTCATATGTCCTGTTTCTGGTTTTGTAATTCTCAATTTTGTACTGTTCAACCACCAGTATTGTGTCTTGTTCAAAAGGTTGAAGTTGGATTTGATTTTCAGTTAATCTGTCAATAACAGAGTGCCATCCTTTTGGGATTACATATCCTTTTGGAATTGCTATACTGTCATTTGCAATGTAGTAGTTGGAGTAGCTAATAGGTTTTGTAAAAGGACCGCTTGTATCATACTTTAATCGCTTAGCTCCGGTCAATGGACTTTCTTTAAAGGTTCCTTCGTATCCTTTAAAATGAATTGTTGTGGACTTTGTAGTATCCAGCGACCACTGGAATGGATAATGCGTAGCTGACTGCCAGAAGGCCCTCTGTTTTTCTTTTAAGGATCTGATGTTCTCATGGTCTTTCTCCACAATGTTCAGCATGGTGTTCATGAATTGATAGGTGCCCTCAACTCTTGATTTATAGGGCTTAAGCATGTGTGTTTCCAGCATCATTCCAAGGGTGTTGAACAGGGTTGTATAGCCTGTAGAGTACCTTGGGTGGTCCATAAACTGCGAAAATCCCGTTTCGGGCAAGCGGTTAAACACATTGACATATGGAGTGATGTCCCATTGTATTTCACTTAGCTCTTTTTCGAGCCGAGGCATTAAGGATTGATGTAAATAATCTCCCTGAGGACCTCCTAATTTATTATGCTGAGTAAAGAGGTGTGTAAGCGTGTATTGATAATCAGCTCCATTACTCACATGATTGTCAATAAATACGTCCGGTATGATTTGGTGAAAGATCTTCGCGAACGCCTTGGAGTTTTTTGTATCGGCTTTAATAAAATCTCTATTGAGGTCGTAATTTTGTGCGTTTCCCCTAAAGCCATAAGATAATGGACCGTTTTGATTGGTTCTTGTACCAGAATTTCTGTTTAAGCTACCGCCTACGTTATACACTGGAATCGTCACCAATACAGTATGGGAAGGTGCTGTTAATGTTCCGTTCGCAAGATCTCTGTAAAGCATCATTGTGGCGTCAATACCGTCAGATTCTCCGGGGTGTATACCGTTATTGATCATCAAAATGGCATGATCCTCTCTAAGAAGCTCAAAATTTGCTGTGGATCCATTCCCGTGAAAAGTGACATAATGAAGGGGGTGTCCCGAGTCTGTTTGCCCAAGACTATCAATGCTTATTTCATTATAAGTTTCAGCTAGTGCCTTGTAAAACTCTATAACCTGGGGGTAGGTGGCAGTTTCCAGACCCTTGGATGCTTCAAACGGAGTGATGAAATCGAAATTTTCATATTTCTTTGCTTTGCTGCACGAAATAGTTAAGATGAACAGGATAAGGATTTTTTTCATTTTGATTTAGAAACTCTAGCAGAATTGGGTCTAAACTTAGACAATTTCTTTTGCTAAATGGAATTTATTAATGCGTATAAAACTATAATTTTGCTTGACTAAAAAAAAGAAAATGCGTCAGATCACCAATTCCATACTTATGGTTAGGCCTAATGGCTTTAGAATGAATGAGCAAACAGCCGTTAATAACTATTTTCAGGAGCAACTTAAGATGAGCGACCACCAAATAAACCATCAAGCACAACATGAGTTTGATGGACTGGTCCAAAAATTAAGAGATGCCGGAGTGAACGTAATTGTGGACGCAGATGGAGCAACTAAAAATACACCGGATGCTGTATTTCCAAATAATTGGGTAAGCTTTCATGGCAACGGAGACGTGGCAGTCTATCCGATGTTTGCTGAAAACAGACGACTGGAACGAAGAACTGAGGTTTTCGAATTATTAGAATCAAAAGGGTTTTTAATAAATCAGATCGTGGACTATACCAGTGCAGAAAAAGAAGGTTTGTTTTTGGAAGGTACGGGAAGCCTCATTTTAGATCGGGAGCATAGGAAAGCGTACTGCGCGCTATCTCCGAGGGCAGATGAGGATTTGCTCATTGAGTTTTGTGAAGATTTTGAATATACTCCTATCATTTTCACGGCTAATCAAAACGTTGAGAAACGGAGGCTACCCATCTATCATACCAATGTAATGATGTGTATAGCCGAAAACTTTGCTGTGATCTGTACTAGCTGTATTGATGACAAGAAGGAACGAAGAATGGTTGTGAACAGTTTAAAGAGTGATGGCAAGACCATTATAGACATTACTGAGTCTCAAATGCAGTCTTTTGCCGGAAATATGCTTCAGGTAATAGGGGAAAACGGGAGGCCAATTTTAGTGATGAGTGCATGCGCCTACAAGAGTCTGCGCAAAGAACAGATTGCAAAGATTGAAGAGCACTGTCCTATAATTTACAGTGACTTATCCGTAATAGAAACTTTAGGTGGTGGTTCTGCACGTTGTATGATGGCAGAGATTTTCTTACCTAGAAAATGATTAAGAAGACTTAGGTGCTGTTTTAGGAAGTTCAATAAAGAATTTACTTCCTACATTAAGGGTACTCTCAACCCATATTTTTCCCTTATTCAGTTCCACCAGATCCTTTGCGATGCTTAGTCCCAGTCCGGTTCCTTTTTCATTTTGTGTCCCTCGGGTGGTGAAGTTACTTGCGGCCTTAAACAACTTATTCATATTCTCCTTGGAGATACCGACCCCGGTATCTTCAACACAGATAATGGCCTTACCGTTTTTGTCGGTATTTGAAATAGTAATCATATCCCCATTTCTACTGAATTTAACGGCATTGGTAATAAGGTTCTGCAGTACGATTTCCATCATGCTTTTGTCTGCATAAACAAAATCCCTTTGCGTTTCATCAATGACAATGATATTCTTCTCTTCCACTCTGGGTTCTACCAAATCTATCTTTTCCCTACAGATATCCTGAATATTTATCATTTCCGGTTTTGGTTCCAGGCTTTGCAATTGGGATTTGGACCAATTGAGTAAATTGAATAATAAAGCCGAGGCATTATTTGCATTTTCACTCAGTTCGGGGACTAGTTCATTGAACTCTTCTTTACTTATACTATCTTCCTTTAATAAGTCCAGAAAGGCTTTTATTGAAGATATAGAATCCTTTAGATCGTGAGAGACAATTGAAAAGAGTTTGTCCTTAACCTCGTTGCGTTCTTCCAATTCTTTATTTGTAGTCCCCAATATTTTTATTTCCCCTTCCAGTTCTTCGATTCGGTTGGCATCTATGGCAAAGGAATTCTTCATCTTTCTTTGATTTATGAACAGGGATATCGCAATGATCACTAGAATAAGAGAAAGAAGAATTAAGCCATACTGCAAATAGGGCCGTTCTGTAGGACCTGATTCCACAGCAGAAATGATTTCCGGTTCTGCATCAGAAAGTCCAAAATCCAAAAGTTCAACTGCGGCTATAGATGTTTCAGGTAATTCTGGTGCATCCTGTCTCTCTAAACTTTCTTTCAATCGATAGTACTCACTTTGCCATTTAAAAGCATTTTGAAAGTATCCTCTTGAGGAATCCAATTGTATCCTCAGTTGATAGTTTTCCAAAATTTCAGTGGTGAAATCATTAGTGGAGGCAATACCATAGGCCTCTAACAACTGTGCTTCTGCGGTCTTGAATTTACCGTTTTGAAGGTTTAATTCTCCCAGTGCATTTAGAGTAAGTGCTAATCCTTTTTCGTGATTTGATTTTCGATTATATCTGAGTGCCCTTATCAGGTATTGGGTAGCCTTTTTGTAGTCTTTGAACTGAAGATACTCCTTGCCAAGTTTGGGTAGAATCGTAGAAACCAAAGAAATGTCAACTTCTGGATTTACCAATTCGAGGACTTGATTATAGTACTCAATTGCTTTGCGATGTTCTTTTCTTATAGAATAAAGATCTGCAATATTGGCTGTGGTTGATTTGATGCCCGCGCTATCTGACAGTGTCTTTCTTACGACCAAAGCTTTTTCATTAAACTCCAGTGCCTTATCTATATTATTCGTTTTCAGATAAGCCTCGGCGAGGCAGTTGTATGCACTGCTCATCTCTTCCTTCAAGTCATATTTTTCAAATGTTGAGATGGCCGATAGGGCATAGCTTAGACCCTTACGGTAGTTTCTGCGTTTTATTTCCAACAGTCCAATTTTATTGCTCACTTTGGCCAGGCCAAGTGAATCATTGATCTGGTAATAATATTCGAGAGACTTTTTATAGTTGTCTAATGAGTTAAAATAATCGTCTCGACTGTTGTAGATAATTGCTTTGTAATAGTTTGCTTCTGCAAGTCCTTTTGAGTAATTAAGTGTTTTGGAGAGGTCTAAGGTCTGATTGATGTACAGAAAGGCTTTCTGGTAATCTTTAACATCCAAAAGTTTTGCAATAAGCAATAAGGACTTATCGACTTTGCTTGTGTCCTGGTTTTGGTAGGTTAATTCAACTGCCAGCCGGTCTATCTCTTCATTCTGAGAATGAACAAAGAACAGGCTTAGGAGTGCAGTTATTACCAAAAAACGCTTCATACAATAGATGCGCCTGGGTTATTTGCAATGTTACTGTGATTAATATTAGCGCAGAGGGATAGCAATAGTAAGTTCACACAAAACAATAACAACCAGATCAATGATTGATTATTAAGTACCATTACCATATTGGGGCATGGTTAATAGCTTCTCAAATTTGGCCATATATCCATTAATTTGCCAATTATCAGGTCTTAATGCCAAAAAAATAGATGAATGACAATCGTCTAAGAATCCCTATACTTACCAATTCGATAAAGAGCGAATTAATCCGTGCAATAACACTTTTATCGACGAACTGCACTTGTGGTTTTGAAGTCTGATATTCAATGGATTAAGCTATTTAAATCGTTTTTTGATTTTGAGTTTGTTCCTTTTTTCGATTTGATTTAAATAGGGTATGAGGTCCATTTCACCAATGAAAACAAATGGTCTTTTTCATTTAGGGAAGAGGTCAAAAATTGATAAGTTTAAAATATCCTAAAACCGTAATTGTCTTATATTTGCCCCCTTCGACACCAGAAAATAATTGTTCGTAATGAGCCTTCAAAGTAGTATAAAGTCACAAGTTATAGCAGCTGTAAAATCAATTTTTGATATTGACATGGACACTGTCGAATTTCAGACAACACGTCAGGAATTTGAGGGTGACATTACAGTGGTAGTGTTTCCAATGCTCAAGTACGTCAAAGGAAATCCGGCAGATATCGGAGAACAGATCGGTGTCTACCTCAAGGCTAACCATGATGAGGTAGAAGATTTCAATGTGATTAAAGGCTTCTTGAATCTGGTCATCAAAGACTCTTATTATCTTAATTTTCTAAGAAATCTGAAGAACATCCAACGATGGGGCTATCAGGATTTGAAAAAAAATAGCTCTTCCATACTTGTTGAATATTCGTCTCCAAATACCAATAAGCCTTTGCACCTGGGTCATGTTCGAAATGTACTATTGGGATATAGTGTATCAGAAATTCTAAAAGCTTCTGGCAGGAAAGTGTATAAAACTCAGGTTATCAATGATCGAGGGATACATATTTGCAAAAGTATGTTGGCCTGGCAAAAGTACGGCGATGGAGAAACACCTCAATCCTCTGGATTAAAGGGAGATAAGCTCGTTGGAAAGTACTATGTTGCATTTGATAAAGCCTACAAGGCTGAGGTTATAAAACTGATGGAGGCCGGCAAATCTGAAGAAGAGGCAAAAAAGGAAGCCCCAATATTAATTCAGGCCCAGGAAATGCTGCGTAAATGGGAAGCAGGTGATACTGAGGTGGTTGCTTTGTGGGAGAAATTGAATCAATGGGTATATGACGGGTTCGAGAAGACTTACAAGAATATTGGTGTTGATTTTGACTCTTATTACTACGAGAGTAAAACCTATCTTTTAGGCAAGGAGTTTATTGCACAAGGATTAAAATCAGGGATCTTTTATAAGAAAAAGGATGGATCGGTATGGTGTGATTTATCGGACGAAGGTTTAGATGAAAAGCTACTCCTGAGAAGTGATGGTACTGCCGTTTATATGACTCAGGATATCGGTACGGCCATTCAAAGGGTAAAAGACCATCCAGATATTGGTGGTATGGTTTACACTGTTGGGAATGAGCAGGACTACCACTTCAAGGTGCTTTTCATTATCTTGAGGAAACTGGGATTTGAATGGGCAGATCACCTTGTTCATCTCAGTTATGGAATGGTAGACTTACCCTCTGGTAAAATGAAAAGCAGAGAGGGTACTGTTGTAGATGCAGATGACCTGATAGAGGAAATGGCCAGTACAGCAGAAACAATTTCGAATGAACTGGGGAAACTAGATGGGTATTCACTGGAAGAACGAAAAACTTTATACAATGAGATCGGTCTCGGGGCACTTAAATATTTTATTCTGAAGGTAGATCCAAAAAAGAGAATTTTGTTTGACCCCAAGGAATCCATAGATTTTCAGGGAAATACAGGGCCATTTATTCAGTACACCTATGCGCGTATTCAGTCCATTTTACGAAAAGCAGATGAGATGGATCTCAAATTCAAACAGGCTCATATCACTTTGTCCTATCGCTTTGATCCTAAAGAGAAAAACCTGATTAAAACAATTATGGAGTTTCCTCAGGTGATTCAGCATGCGGCTGATGAATTTAGCCCGGCTCTTGTCGCTAATTACATTTATGACTTAGTTAAAGAATTCAATTCATTTTATCAAAATGTCCCGATTTTGGGGGTAGAAGACAAACGTGTATCAGAGTTTCGGACTTTTTTATCCATGCTGGTTGCTCAGGTTATTTTTAATGGTTGTTCGGTTTTAGGAATAAGTCTTCCCGACAGGATGTAGTTAATTCGATCCAATCCCTTAGAAACTCATTTATTCCGGGCGATTTTTAACATGCCAGATAGCGCTTTGTCCCCATAAAATTTGTATTTTTTTGTTAAATCAAAATACATTTTTATGAATTTGGATAGCAATTATAAAAGTAGCCTGGTTTGTCTTTTAGTGCTGTTTGTTTCGGTGTTCGTAAGCGGTCAAACAACAATCGAAGAATTTAAAGGTCAGGTGATTGATGATAATTCGCGAGATGAGTTAGCGTTGGTAAATTTAACAGTAAAAAACACCAACATTGCGACTGTTACTAATTCCGAGGGGCGATTTATCATTAAGATTCCTCGGGATAAACTAAATGGAATTCTGGTGGTTTCTTCGCTTGGCTACGCTACTAAGGAGATCCTTATTTCAGACTTAAACACTCAAGACAATGTTATAAGCTTAATCCCTGTGACTACGCAACTTTCTGAGGTGAGCTTATCAGCATTCAGAAGTGCAGAATCGTTAGTAAGACGGGTTTTTGAGAATAAAACGAGAAATCATCAGGACAATTCCGTTTTAATGACAGCATTCTACCGAGAGACCATTAAAAGAAGAAGACGGAATGTGTCTCTTACGGAAGCAGTGATAAACCTGTATAAACGAACCTACATATCTAATTCCAGAGATCTGATAGGAATGCGTAAGGCCAGAAAACAAACAGATTACAGAAGACTGGATACAGTAGCTGTCAAACTCAAGGGCGGTCCTTTTACAAATATCTATTTGGACATTTTGAAGTATCCGGAATACATTTTTTATGAAGGTGATTATAAAGATTACAGCTATGAGTTTGCAGAATCAACAAATATCGACGGACGTTCAGTATATGTGGTTAGCTTTAGAGGAAAAGGTAGTTTGAGTATTGATTATTTCGGTATACTATACATAGAGGTGAATTCTCTGGCGCTGCTAAGAGCAGAATACTCAATGGACCTGACCGACAAGAGAAAAACACGAAATTTACTGGTTGATAAGAAACCTGCAAGCTTTGTTGCTTATCCGACAGAAGCGAGGTATCGTGTTGATTATAAAGAAAAGAACGGGAAGTGGTATTATAGCTATAGTAGTGTTCATTTAACATTCAAGATCAATAAAAAACGCCAACTTTTTAACTCCGTTTACACCTTGTCCAGCGAACTGGCAGTTACCGATTGGGAAAATATCAGTAGTAAGTTCCCAAACACCATTAAAAACCGATTAAGGCCTAATATGATCATTAGTGATGAGGTAAGCGGTTTTACTGATCCTGAATTTTGGGGAGCTTATAATCTAATTGAGCCAGACAAGTCTATCGAGTCCGCAATTGAGAAGATTAAAAGACAGCTTGAGCGCTCTCAAGACTAGGCCTAAAGGTCAGTGCTTTTAAAGGGTGATAAAGCGTTAAAACAAAAAGGTCATCCAATAAGATGACCTTTTCTATTTCTAACAAATAATTTTTGTCTATGCGTCTGCGCTTGAAGTTGCTGCCACTGCAGCTCCATAAACTACAAGACCAAATCCAATCTTGTTGATGGCATCACCAATATTGTATACTACATCCATTGGAAGACCTCCGAAGATCCCTTCGTACCATCCAGGTGTTCCGGCCATGTACCCGATCGGATAGATAGCCCATCCCACTAAGACAAACCAGCACAAGGTTTTGTGTGCCTTCAACACTGAACCTCCAGCTTGCACAGCAAGTTTTTTGGCTTCTCCAAACCAGATAATGTAAACAATGATGAAATAAGCGATACCTGAAATAAGTCCCCAGATAGCAGGTCCTGTACCAGTGTTATACACTGCCTCTCCAAGATATCCTGTTACTAACATTACAACTGACCATAAGATAAGTTGCCACATTAAAGACTTTTTAGCTCCTGCTACTCTTAGAATCAAGTAGAACTCAACACACATTAAAGGTACCGTTAAAACCCAATCTACATAGCGGAAGAAAGTAGGCGATTCCATATTGGCTGCCCAATAATCTCTCATGTACCAATAATGCACTGCTGCAATAAAAGTGATGAGACCTGAAACCAGGATTGATACTCTCCATTTTTTATCAAATTGATTTAAGGAGAGAAAGAAAAAGGCCGAAGCGGCCATCATGGCCATACACCCTACAAAGAATGTGAAACCTACGTAATCGTCTGTGGCCATTTTACCAACCGACGCAATTGCATTAAAAAAAGTACTCATAATTTTGCTAATTAGTTATTTTGTTGAGCCAAATTTACTCAAAGTTGAACAATAAAAACATAAATATTTGTGAAAAAAATTATTAAATCTATAATTTAGCCATTCAATAATGAGCAATACTCAAAAGATATCTATTTTATTAACAATTTTAGTATTGTTTGTATCATTTTTTTTTAATACACGAACAGATACTATTACTGCATTCGCACTGATATTAACAGTCGGTATTTTGCACGGTGCGAATGATATTCAGATCATCCGTAAAGTTAAGTCTGAACAAATACCGTTTTTCGGTGTACTGGGATCATACATTGCTATCGTTTTGGCGGTAGGTTTTGTCTTTTTTATTCTGCCACAACTGGCGCTCATAATGTTTATTCTTATGAGTGCTTATCATTTTGGGGAACAACATTTCCACAGATTGAACCTTGGTACAGCCTACAGGTATTTATTTTTTACTGCCTACGGGTTAACCATTTTATTTATGCTATTAAGCGCCCATGCAGAACTATCGGCATCTGTAATCATTGAGATTACAGGAATTGTAATTCCAGAACACTATTTTTCGGTGGTACTGATTTTTTCCTCGACAATCACTTTTTTAATTGGTTTATTACTTACCATAAAAGGACGGCTAAAGCATTGGTATAAAGAATTGCTGTTTCTAGCCGCATTTTACTTTGTATTTCAGGAGTCCTCTCTAATTATGGGTTTTGCTCTTTATTTTGTTTTATGGCATGCGCTACCTTCGCTCTTTGATCAGATTCAATTTCTCAGTGGCGTTATGAACAAAGCTAGTCTTTGGAGTTACATAAAGTCCTCTCTACTCTATTGGAGTATGTCGCTATTGGGGCTTTTTTTATTCGTTTTTTTCCTGAGAGAAAACAATCAGCTTTTTTTAACCTTGTTTTTTACTTTTCTAGCGGCCATTACCTTCCCCCATGTTTTGGTAATGCACTACTTGTTTAAGGACTTTGATAAGAAGCTTTAAAAAAACACCCTAAAACTAAAATTAGGAGTGAAACCGAGACCTGTATTATTAACCTCAATAATCTGATTTTCGTTATCCAGAATATAAAAACGGTTCACCAGGTTTTCTGAATCAGTAATATTCCATAAGGAAAGACCAAGCTCCCCTTTGATACTGGGTGAAAATTCAATAGAGTAATTTGCTGAAACATCAACCCTGAGGTATTCCGGAAGACGTTCATTGTTTGGTAAGTCAAATTCTATGGTTGTGTTTCCTATATCCTGTTGACTGCTCACTGCCGTGAAAGGACGTCCGGAATTCCAATTGAGACCAAGGCCTGCCTTTATATTATTACCGATATAGACGAATGAGGCGTTGAGGTTATGTGTGATGTCAAGATTATTTGGGAATGCGACACCGTCAAAAATAGATTCAAATTCATAGTTGTTTTCACTGAAAGTATAACTGAACCAAGTGCTGAACTGTCTAAATTGCTTATTCAATAGTAACTCTACTCCTGCAATAGAATAACTTCCGATATCTTCAACAAACTGAAACTGGTTCTGGAAGCCCTGTGTTCTACTTGATATACCTTCTACTTTTTTCCAATAGGCATCAACTTCGGCCAACCAGCCCCTGTTGCTATACGAAAAACCTAAACCACCCTGCTTGCTTTGCACCAATGGTACATTATAGCCATTAGCTAGTTGCCAGCGTCTTTTTTCAATTCCAAGAAAATCTTGCTGCAGATCAATTATTTGAGTAAGAGACTGACTTTTAAATTCGCCCTGGACTTCTAATCTTAGGTTTGTCAATACTTCCTGGCTAAAATTTACTCTTGGTTCCACCAAAAATGTT
Source organism: uncultured Winogradskyella sp. (assembly GCA_963966315.1). Lineage (GTDB taxonomy): Bacteria > Bacteroidota > Bacteroidia > Flavobacteriales > Flavobacteriaceae > Winogradskyella_A. Next base: position 79,646 of record CAWZYX010000001.1, read on the forward strand.
TCTAGTTTATCCATGTAATTTGTGCGCAATCCCAAATTAATAATAGTGGCTTTATTGGGGGATTCATAGCGGACATCACCATAGACACTATGAGTCAAAATCACCTCCGTAATAGAACTTCTGAATCTTGGCTGACTGACATCCTCTAAGTTATTGACCCCAACTTCAATGAGCTGATAGCCAAAATTGGAACGCCATTTAGAGTTTATCTGTAATATATTGTCAATTCTAAGACCCAGGTCTAAAACCTTATTTTCCTGAATAAGGGTCTGATTGTCAGTGATATTGGATGAAACAGCATCGAGTTCATAACTGGAGACCGTTAGCTGAAGCAACGATTTGAAGGTGTTGCTCCAATTGGCTTCGTATTCGAGACTCCCGGCAAGGCTCGATTGCTTGAGGGAACTCTGATTTTCTAAACTACCTAAGCCTTCATTGGTTGTTCGCTCACCATAATCAAGCATATTGTAAATACTGATGAAATTAGCCCTGAACTTATGATTATCGTTGATGTTGTAAATGAGTTTGGCGTTAAAATCATTGAAAAAGAAGGTTTCATCGGCAAATTCTATTGAGGCCTCACGGCTAGTATTATTTAATTCAGAGTCTTCAAATATTCTTTGAAAGTATGCTTCATAGGTAGGGGTATCTAAAAGATCCGTGATGGATCGGCGGGCTGAAAATTGAAGGGCTATTTTTTTGCTTAACGGAGCATTGACGAATGCATCGGCTGCTAGAAAATTCACACCAGCACCACCAGAAAGTCTGGTGGGTACCTTATTGGAGTTCTCAATATTTAAAAGGCCGGATACCCCTTCCCCGTATTTCGATGGGGTGCCATTTTTTCGGGTAATTACTTCTTCGGTCAAATAGGGATTGAAAGCTGAGATAAGGCCAAAAAAATGACCTGATTGATACATTCTAATGCCTTCGAAAAGAATTAAATTTTCATCATTGGTGCCTCCACGAATATTTAAATTTGATACGCGTTCGTCTGCACTTTGTACACCAGGTAAGGCCAGTACGGCCTGCAATAGATCAGGTTCAATCATCCCGGGTATGAGCCCGTAACTTTTTGGGTTAAACGTGTAGGACCCATCGAAGGATTCGGATATCCCCTCGGTTAGGAAATTCTCTATGAAGATCTCGTCTAGAACTTGCAGAGTTGCTGTGGAATAGCTGGAGTCCTTTTCTAATTCTATGCTAATAAATCGTTCATCGAGTTTGTTGAAAGAAAGACCGGTCTGAAGAGAGAGATATTGAAGTAGTTCCTCAAGCTCGAGCGGACGCTCAGCAGGTTTGATACTTAGATCCTTTATCGTAGCATCGGCGAAGGCAAATTTCACACTGTAGCTCCTCTCTATTTGTTGCAGATACGATCGCAGGGTAATTTTTTTAGTGGTATCCTGTCCAATACATAATTGGGAAACAAATAATATCAGGATGCAGATATGGGACTTTAGAGCCTTATTCACGGACTAATACAATCTGGTTCTGTTCTTTTGTGTAAGTTAAGTCAAAAGGTGTTAAAACAGTTTTTAAGGCTAATTCCAGATTTGTATGGGTGAAGCTTCCTGTAAAGCTTTGTTGGCTGTCTATTTGTGAATCATCTATCCTGATGTCATATTGACGTTCCAATTCGTCAAGGACAAAATGCAAAGGCCATTGATTGAAGCTGCTTTCATTCTCTATCCATGTGGGCGCCGTAGTTATTGTTTTTAGTTGTAAGGGACTTCCATTTATAAGTCTGTACCCTTCACCGGGTGTTAAGATGATCTCATTATGATCCGAACTCACCGAGACAGAGCCTTCATAGCACATCACTTCAAAGATACCTCTTCTGTTCACAACATTGAATTCAGTTCCTAAAACAGTAACATTCCCTAAATCTGTTCTTACAGTAAAGTGATTTCCTTTGGTGACCTTAAAATAAGCCTCCCCGATTAAATGGACTGATCTGTCACTAGACCAGTTAACACGCGCATAATGGATGGATGTGTTTGCATTCAATAATACAGCGGATTCGTCTGGCAATGTTACACTGAGAGATTCTCCTGAAGATGTGGATAGGGCCAGATCAAAAATATTTGTAAAAAACAGCAGTCCAAAACCAATAAGTACAGAGGCTGCAATGGAAATTGCGGTTTTATACCACAGGAGTCTGACCTTATTTTTCTGAGTTCTTTCTCGGATTTCATTCCATACCAGATCTTTATTGAAATTTGGAGCTTTCAAACTCATTAAGCCTTCATTAAGCGATACCAGTTCATCGTAGTCTGGCAGCGATTTGAAGTCTTCCATTTCAGCTTCAGTCAGGCTGTGATTCAGCCATTTTTTTATGAGTGTTTCTCTATCCATATGGTGGCTATCTTGTCATATAACAGTTAAGTCTTTGTTTTTCCTACCTTTAAATCTCTTTAATTTCTTTTCTTAATTGTTTTAAGGCACCATAGACGCGTTTTTCAACCGCTTTTACCGAGATGTCCAGAAGACTTGCAATTTCCTTGAAACGCTTACCTTCAATACGATTCATTAAGAATGCAACACGTTGAGCTTCGGATAAACGATTGATGGCTGCTGTGAGTTGAGCGTGATACTCTTTTTCTCTTAAAACAAATTCCGGTGTCTCAGAATCACTTTTTTTTCTTGGTAAATTCTGATATTTAAGAACCACTTTTTTGTGAGCAACTTCATTGAGCATTAAATTGTTTGCTGTGGTGAATAAAAAACTTTTTGCCTTATCCGGGGCAATCTTGGCGCAGTTCTTCCAAAGCTTTATAAATGCCTCCTGAACTTTATCCGATGGAAGGTATTCTTCTCCAAACTTATAATAGAGAAAATGGTAAAGACTATCTGAAAGTTTATTGTAGATTGCAGAGAACAATTGCTCATCGCAAATATCTTCTCTGACAGCCTTTTTCATAGATTACGTGCTTTGAGCTAAGATAAAAAAAATGATGTTAGAGGTAGGGAAATTAAAAAGTAAACTGTTTTATAAAAAACATGAAACAATTAATCCCATGAAAAACAGAATTAAGCCTGCCATCTTCTTATTATTTGCCATGGTCATAGGTCTCTTCTCCTGCCAGGAGGAGTCACAGGAATTGATACAGACCACGACTGAAGAACAGATCATACCTAATTCGCCCTTAGGAACATTGATATCCGGAACTGCTGCCAATTCAGGATCTTCCGATAATTTTTTAGATAATTCCAGCTGTTTTACTGTTGCATTACCCGTTACCATTACCATTGGAAATACGGTAATTGTCATTTCTGACGAAGATGATCTGGATGATCTAGAGGATCTTATTGATGACCTCTACGACGGGGATGCCGATATTCAATTTGAGTTCCCTTTTACCATTGTTTTTGGAGATTACAGTGAACTTGTCGTTGAAAATGAAGAACAGCTCCAAGAACTTTATAACAATTGTGATCTTGATGTAGACCAAGATGATATCATCGAATGCATCGATTTTAAATACCCTATAAGCTTTTCTATATTCAATTCGGTCTTTGATGTAATAGATACCGTAGTTATTCAGAATGACGAACAGTTGTACAATTTCCTGGATGAGCTGGATGATGGCGATGCAGTAATTGCAAGCCTTAATTACCCGGTGACCTTGGTTTATCCCAATGGCGATACTGTTGAGGTTAATTCCAACCAGGCATTAGCTGAAGTATTGGAGTCTGTCAACAATGATTGCGATGATTCCGGAGTGGTGATTTTTTGTAGTGAAGATGAAGTCTTTGATGCCTTGATTTCTTGTCCTTGGGAAATGGATGCAGAGGAGTATGAAGAAGATGACTTTTATATTACGTTTAATGAAGAGGGGGGCACACAGATCACTGATAATGGAATAGTTGTTGGCACAGGGGAATGGGCCCTAAGCGAGTCATCCGATGGTTTGATGATAAGTTTGTCTGGATTTGAGGGTGAGCTATCCTTACTAAATGACGCCTGGTTGATTACAGATTGTGATGAAGATGACCTTGAGTTTGAGAATGATAGTACTTATATTGATCTGGACAAGGAATGCGAGGGAGGTTTAGGCTGTGATTTCTCAGAGGTAGTTAATGCGCTTCAAGAATGTCAATGGGAAGCGGATTCTAACTTAATCAACGCTGAAATTGAGTATCTGATTTTTGATGATCAGGGGAGTATTTACCTGAATGATGATCCTTCAAACGATATAGGTGGTTACGGTTTCTCTATTGTTGGCGCTAAAATATTCCTGGATCTGACTTTTACGAATTCTTTTACGATGCTCAATGGTCAATGGGAGCTGACCGATTGTGATAATGATGATCTGTATTTTGTTAAGGAAAACAACTATCTGGAGTTAGATCAGTATTGTGATCCCAATGAGAGTCCCTTTACTTGTTTTGAGTCAAATGAAGAAGATTTGAGTTTGTGTGATGATGGTACAGATGGTCCTTACATCTTTGATCTAACAACAGTCTTTGAAGCCTGCATAACCAATGATTCTTTTGTTTCTTATCACCCTAACTATGAGGAGGCGGAAATTAATGGCAATAGTATTTCAAATCCACAATCCTATCAAATCGTGGATACGGATGCTACGGTGTATGTTCGCGTAGAAATAGGAAGTGCGGTGGAAATCTTTGATATAAACCTTAGTATTGAAGATTGCGGAAATTATGGAGACTGCGATCCCGACTCTGTTAGCGATTATCTCAGTTCCTGCGACTGGACAGTAACAAACTTTAATGGAGAGGACCACCTGGTTGTATACGAGTTGAGTTTTGAAGAAGGCAATACTCTGGTGGTCACCAATACAGACACAGATGAAAGCTTCGAAGGTTTTTGGGAATTGCAAGGAGATGGTTCCAATACCTCACTCTTCATCAACAGCGTTTCTGCCCCGGAAATTCAAGAAATCAATGGTGATTGGACTCTGGTAGAATGCTCTGAGAGCTCTATATCGCTCGTTCTGAATGATACGGAAATGATTATTGAATCCGATTGTGATTAGTCCGCGTTATTAGTCGTTTCTAAAGCCAGATTAAAAGCAAAGGGTCGTCAAATGACGGCCTTTTTTAATGCATTTTTGTGAAAACCTGAACTTGCCATCCCTCAATTAATTATTAAATTTGCAACTTCTAAATAGTTGATGAAATGTTCAATAGTTTAAGCGAGAAGCTAGATAAGGCATTACACGTATTAAAAGGCCACGGAAGTATAACAGAGGTAAATGTGGCCGAAACTTTAAAAGAAGTAAGACGTGCATTGCTCGATGCGGATGTAAATTTTAAAATTGCCAAGCAGTTTACCAATACGGTCAAAGAAAAAGCGCTAGGACAGGATGTGTTGACCACACTTCAGCCCGGGCAATTAATGGTGAAGATCGTTAAGGATGAGCTTACTCAGTTAATGGGAGGTGATGCTGAAGGAATAAATCTTTCCGGAAACCCAAGCATCATCTTAATGTCAGGGCTCCAGGGTTCGGGTAAAACAACCTTTTCGGGAAAGCTAGCCAACTATTTGAAGAATAAAAAAACTAAACGTCCATTGCTTGTTGCCTGTGACGTTTACAGACCTGCCGCTATTGATCAGTTGCATGTAGTTGGAGAGCAGATAGGTGTCGAGGTATTTAGCGATCGTGGAAATTCAGATCCGGTTGCCATAGCAAATGCAGGTATCGCCTATGCCAAGGCCAATGGATTTAATGTGGTTATCATAGATACCGCCGGACGTTTGGCAGTGGACGAGGCTATGATGACTGAGATCTCGAATATTCACAAAAGTATTCAGCCACAGGAGACTCTTTTTGTGGTCGATTCCATGACTGGCCAGGACGCTGTGAATACAGCCAAAGCCTTTAATGATATTCTCAATTTCGACGGGGTTATCCTCACCAAATTGGATGGTGATACAAGAGGAGGTGCTGCTATATCCATTAAATCAGTGGTAGATAAACCAATTAAGTTTATCGGTACTGGTGAGAAGATGGACGCCATTGATGTTTTCTACCCCTCCAGGATGGCAGATCGAATTCTGGGAATGGGTGATGTGGTATCTCTTGTTGAGAGAGCTCAGGAACAGTTTGATGAGCAGGAAGCTAGAAAACTGCAGAAGAAAATTGCCAAAAATCAGTTTGGACTCGATGATTTTCTCAAGCAAATACAACAGGTTAAGAAAATGGGTAACATTAAGGACCTGGTGGGCATGATCCCTGGTGCTGGTAAAATGATGAAAGATGTAGATATAGACGATGACGCCTTCAAAGGTATAGAGGCTATAATCTTTTCTATGACACCCGAAGAACGATCCAATCCGTCACTCATTAATTCAAGCAGAAAAAAACGTATTAGCAAAGGCTCAGGAACTACAGTTCAGGAGGTGAATCAGTTGTTAAAACAGTTTACCCAAATGAGTAAAATGATGAAAATGATGCAAGGCGGTGGAGGAAAGCGCATGATGCAAATGATGAATAATATGCCACGATAAAGGAATAATCAAGATTCAATAACAGAAGCAAATGACAATTTTAGACGGTAGAAAAACCAGCAGCGATATAAAGAACGAGATCAAGGCCGAAGTAGATAAAATGAAGGCAAACGGTGAGAAGGTGCCGCATCTCGCAGCTGTTATTGTTGGAAATGATGGTGCTAGTTTAACCTATGTAGGAAGCAAGGTAAGGGCTTGTGAACGGGTTGGTTTCGACTCCACATTGGTAAAAATGCCCAACACAACCAGCGAAATTGAATTATTGGATAAAATTGAAGAGCTAAACAAAAATCCTGAAATCGATGGTTTCATCGTTCAGCTGCCCCTGCCCAAACAAATAGATACCCAAAAGGTGCTCTTAGCAGTCAACCCGGATAAAGATGTTGACGGATTTCACCCTACTAATTTTGGGAAAATGGCTTTGGACATGTCTACTTTCATTCCTGCCACACCGTTTGGAATCCTGGAACTTTTAGATAGATACAATGTTGAAACGGACGGCAAACACACTGTCATCATAGGCCGCTCTCATATCGTTGGTCGCCCCATGAGCATTTTAATGGGTCGGAAAGGGTTTCCAGGTAATTCAACGGTAACATTAACACATAGTCATACCAAGAACATTACTCAGATCACCTCACAGGCAGATATCATTATTTCTGCATTAGGAGTACCAGGGTTTTTAAAAGCCGAAATGGTAAAGGATGATGCTGTTATCATCGACGTGGGCATAACACGGGTACCAGATGATTCTGAAAAAGGCTATCATATTACCGGTGATGTCGATTTTGAAAAGGTCAGCAAAAAAGCTAGTTTTATTACTCCCGTACCCGGTGGAGTAGGACCAATGACCATAGCTATGCTGCTAAAGAACACTTTACTAGCCAGAGAGCGTCACAGAAAGGCGCAGGGTTAAAAGGTGTTCATAAGTCCAAGGCTTACTTGGCAAACAATTGATTTTGATCTTTGAATGCCTTGAACTCCAGGGCATTTCCTGCAGGGTCCTTAAAAAACATGGTGGCCTGTTCACCAATCTGTCCCTCAAATCTAATGTAGGGCTCAATAATGAAGTCAATACCCTTATTGGACAGATGCTCCGCAAACTCAAAAAAAATCTTCCAGTCAAGGACCACGCCAAAATGTGGTACCGGAACATCTTTCCCATCAACCCGATTCGTGTGGTCATCTTGTGCGGTTTTAGGCTTGTAATGGATGACCAACTGATGACCAAAAAAGTCATAGTCCACCCAATGATCACTGCTTCTGCCCTCATTTAAGTTAAGTGTATGGGTATAAAAGTTGCGACATTCTTTGAGGTTATGCACTGGAATAGCCAGGTGAAAAGGTGATAGAGACATATTAAAGGCGTTTTTTCGGATTTGATGGATTGGATTGATGTGTTTTTGTTGATCCTTGTAAAAGCTTTTGTAAAGATTCAAATTCTTCTTTCGTAAGTTCCCTATGGGTCCCTGCAGGAATATCGAGTTGTATATTCATGATACGGATACGCTTTAATGAGGTAACCTCGTAGTTAAGGTATTCGCACATGCGTCGAATCTGTCTGTTAAGCCCCTGCGTTAAAGTGATATTAAAGGTAAAGCGATCTATTTTTTTGACCTTACACCTCCTTGTTACGGTGCCCAAAATAGGAACACCTTCAGACATGCGCTGAATAAAGGTTTGGGAAATAGGTTTGTTAACTGTAACGATGTATTCCTTTTCGTGGTGGTTACTCGCTCTGAGTATTTTGTTCACAATATCACCATCATCCGTCAAAAGAATTAGCCCTTCGCTTGGTTTGTCTAATCTGCCGATCGGAAATATACGCTTCGGGTAGTTTATAAAGTCGATGATATTATCTTTTTCAACTCTGGTGTCTGTTGTGCAGACAATGCCAACAGGTTTGTTAAAGGCCAGATAAACGAATTCCTCCCCGCGTTTGGAAATTTCCTTTCCATCTACCTCGATATGATCTGCTGAAGTAACTTTACTCCCCATTTCGGGTCGAGTTCCGTTCACGGTAACTCGCCCGGCTTCAATTAGTTTATCAGCGGCTCTTCGCGAGCAGTAGCCAACCTCGCTCAGATATTTGTTTAGTCGTATGGATTCAGACATCTAATTCTTGAAAAAGGCGATTATTCTTGGCGTTAGGGACCTGTCACGCAGACCATGTCCAAAACCTGTGGTTGTTATAAGAACTGCATTTTTGTACTTTCTGCTAAACTCCAGAGCATCTTCATAAGGAATGATCTTATCGTGTTTGTCATGAATGATCAGACCGTCCGCTTCAATATCCTGGGTGAAGTTTGCCGCAGAAAAATATTCCACGGGTTTTCCGAATCGCTGCAAAACAAGGTTATCCAGTCCGTTAGAGATTTTTCTATTGTAGCCCATCATTTCCTTGTATCTTGAAAAAACCCCCGTGAAATGAGCAGGAGCGCCGAGGAGTACCATTTTTCTAACAGACTCAAAACTGTGGTTGTACTGACAAAAAACACTGGCCATTCCTCCAACAGAGTGTCCGATCAGCACTAAAGGATCATAATACTTTATGGCTTCGGCCAGGAAGTCAGCATATAAAATTGCACTAAACAGTTTACCTTCCGATTGTCCATGAACGGGAGCATCAATGGCAACAATATTGTACTTGTTTTGTTTGAGGTCTTCAAGTAAATAGTTCCATCTGGAGGCATTGCTCTCCCATCCATGGGCAAGCAAAATCGTAGGTCCCGGGCCCGGCCATAAGTAGGTGGCTATTTTAAGCCCCTGAAAATTTAGATCAATCTGTTCGGCATCAGCAATAACGGTTTTCTGCTCCTCATTGTATCTGCCCTTCCTTGGTGAAGCAAATAAAGTCAATGCTTTTTGAGAGGCATAGCGCGAGGATATTAAGCTGGTGGCATTTAACGCACTACCAACAGATTTGATAATTAAACTGCTCATCTATTTTTCTCTATTTACAGTTTCAATGGAGAAAGCAGGTAAACATATTGCAAGATATACACAGGGTTCTGTAAATGGGTTAGAATACTGTATTCGACTACCTTTTTTGATTTTTATGGATTGTCCTGCTTCCAGTACTAGAGTTTCTCCGTCAATTATAAATTGCTTTTTCCCTTTGACAATAAAGGTGTACTCATCAAATTCGGGAGTTTGAAAAGGTTCGCTCCAACCAGGAGGGGCAACCATGCGGGCGATACTGATTTTTGAATTACCGTCACTGGCCAAACCAAAATGCTCCTCAATAATTTTTCCATCTTCTGTTGGAATTTGACTAGGTTGTTTTTGAAGGATATAAGATTTTTGATGCATGAACTAAAAATTTACCAGTGGAGCATAAAATATTTGATCTTTGCCTTTTCCGGAATCTGAATGGGATCAATATTTAAGCTTCGGTCGAACCTCATGTTGGCAGGTAATTCACCTTTATCAATGGTAAATGTAGCGCTGAGACTCTCCACACTAATCACAATTGTTTTAATAAGATTATCCACCTTTTTAATCTTGTAGGCGGCATTTAATTCACCAAAAGTACTGTTAATACTTATTCCTTTCGCGGTCTGATACCTGGGATCTTCGATTTTTACCGTGTTGATGGTGGCAGTTGAATCAACAAGTCGCTCTGGAGAAAGTGTAAGTAATTGTTTTCCGGTCTTGTCAAAAACTTTAATACTAGGTGAAACCCCAGTGAATCGATTCTTAGCTGCATCGTTTTCAATACTGTCATTGGAAAAAATCACTTTCAGGTCCTTCACCTGAGTCGAATCTGTAAGCAGTCCTATCTGACGATTTGAAACTAAAAACGGGTCTGTTGAGCTATCTTTAACGCAAGATTGAAAAACAATAAAAAGGACTATAAGAATATAAACTGGTCTTAAGATATGGGTCATTATTTGATCATTTTATTTAAAATTCCAAGGACGCTTCTGATCACAGTTGGGCTTGTTAATACTTTTTCCAACGGATGCATTCGAGTACTTTTTCTGGATCTTGATCCTCTTTTGGACCGCTCCTGGCGTGCTCGCTGGTCTTTCTCTAGTTTTTCGCGATCTTCTTTTGATTTGGCAATGGCTTCTTCTTCTTCGGCGCGTCTGATTTTTTCAGAAAGAATTTCGTAAGCACTTTGTCTATCTATTTCTTGATTGTAAATTCTGGATAGTTCAGAAGAATCTAACAGATCCTTTAATTCGGATGGTGTTAAGACATCCATCCGACTCATGGGTGCACGCATCATTGTTGCTGCTAGTGGTGTGGGTTTACCTTTTTCGTCCAGCGCAGAAACTAAAGCTTCACCAATTCCTAAATTGGTCAGTAACTCAGCCGTATCGTAATATTCTGAAATAGGGTAATTTTCTGCCGTCAGTTTTATTGCTTTGCGATCTTTTGCTGTAAAAGCCCTCAGAGCGTGCTGGATTTTTAAGCCTAACTGGCCAAGTACTTCAGCCGGCACGTCGGTAGGGTTTTGAGTAACAAAATATAATCCAACACCTTTACTACGTATGAGTTTTACGATGCTTTCAATTTGATTGAGCAGGGCTTTAGAGGCCTCGTTAAAAATCAAATGTGCTTCATCTATGAATAAAACCAGTTCGGGCCTATCACTATCGCCCTGTTCAGGAAAAGTAGAATAGATCTCAGCCAGCAAGCTTAGCATAAAAGTAGAGAAGAGTTTAGGTCGGTCCTGAATGTCCGTAAGTCGGATAATGTTGATATACCCCTTTCCCTGATCATTTATCCTTAAGAGATCCTGGGTGTCAAAGGACTTTTCGCCAAAAAAAAGATCTCCTCCTTGTTGTTCTAATTCTATTAATTTTCTCAGAATGGCTCCAGTGGAAGCAGTTGAGATGCGCCCATAGGCTTCCTGAAATTCCTCCTTACCTTCTCCAGTAGCATACTGCAGAATTTTTTTAAAGTCCTTGAGATCCAGCAGTGGAAGGTTGTGATCATCACAGTACTTAAAAATAACTGAAATAATACCAGCCTGGGTTTCAGTAACATCTAAAATTCTTGAAATAAGTACAGGTCCGAATTCACTTAAAGTGGCTCTTAGCCGCACACCATCTTGTTCAGACAGGCTCATTATTTCGACAGGAAAAGACTTTGGTTCAAAAGAAACTCCAATCTGTTCGTGGCGTTCATCGATTTTAGGATGACCCGGACTGGGTTGAGCGATACCGCTTAGGTCTCCTTTAATGTCCATCAGTAATACTGGAACACCCTGATCAGAGAGGTGTTCGGCCAAAACTTGTAGTGTTTTTGTTTTACCTGTACCAGTAGCTCCGGCAATAAGTCCGTGTCGGTTCATTGTTTTAAGGGGTACCTTAATAAGCGTATTGGTAAGGGTTTTTCCGTCAAGCATTGCTGCTCCCAATGTTATATAGTCTCCTTTGAATTTATATCCTGAATCTATATGCTCCCTGAAGGATTGAGATGTGCTCATACACTGAATTTTGCATAAAAATAATGTATTTTTAGTCAAGTTAAACCCTAAAGAAATCACAATGTCCAGAGCCAAAATGATCCCATTGCTGTTATTGATCTTTTTTTCGTGCAACCATGAAAAAACGAGATATCCCGTATTTCATGCCTCTCATGAAGAAAGCAGAGAAGGAGCTCCTTTCTCAGATGCTGTGGAAACAAAACACCTATTGTTCCTTACAGGGCAGATTGGAAAAGATCATAGCAATGGAAAGCTGGTAAATGGAGGTATTGCGGCCGAAACTGAGCAGGCGATTTTGAACATCAAGGACGTCCTACAGCATCACAGTTTAGATCTGGATCATGTTGTAAAGTGCACTGTTATTTTAAGGGATATCAATGACATGTCAGAATTCAATGATGTTTACACTCGCTATTTTAAAAGAAAACCTGCTCGCACCACCTTCTCAGCTGCAGGATTGGCTGCTGGCGCCAGCATTGAGATCGAGGTAGTGGCGGCCAAATAGGATACGCACTTCCATACGATTTTTTGGGTGCATTTAACATATTAAAGTACCTTTGCGCTCTATGACCAGAACAGAACAGCAGAAGTTAATTGATCAAGGCTTGTTACTGCCACTAATGGAAGCTTTTTATACCATTCAGGGCGAAGGTTACCATAAAGGAACAGCTGCTTATTTTGTGCGTATCGGAGGCTGCGATGTCGGCTGTCACTGGTGCGACGTTAAAGAAAGTTGGAATGCAAATCTGCATCCGCCAACTCCAACAGCTCAAATTGTAAAAGATGCATTGAGCTACAGTGATACCATTGTAGTAACCGGGGGAGAGCCGCTTACCTGGGATATGGGACCATTAACCCAGCAAATGAAAAATGCAGGAGCGCAAACTCATATTGAAACTTCGGGGGCCTATCCTTTGACCGGCAGATGGGACTGGATTTGTCTTTCTCCGAAAAAAATGAAACTACCAACACAAGAGATCTACAAACTGGCCGATGAATTAAAAGTGATCGTTTACAACAAAGACGATTTCCGATTTGCTGAAGAACAAGCCGCTAAAGTAAACGGTAATTGCATATTGTATCTGCAGCCAGAATGGAGTAAACGCGAAAAAGTGATGCCTCTGATTGTTGACTATGTGATGAGGAATCCAAAATGGAAGGTGTCGTTACAAACCCACAAATACCTTAACATTCCATAAAAAAAAGCCTTTCAGATGAAAGGCTTTTTTTTTGATCTTGTAATTCGTTTATTTTGTAAAAGGCACTTTAGCACGAGTAATTCCCCAACCTAGGAACATATCAACCCCGTTATCTGACTCTTCAAAGGCAATGGAAAACGCCTCAAGTGCATCTTCGGTTTTCATAACAGGTACCTCTAATCTAGCAACATCATTTTCCTGTTTGTAGAAATACGAACCCCAGACATTCAGATCTTTACTGATAATGGCTGTCCATGTATCCCCGTTAGGCATGACGTAAAAAGTATAGGTGCCTGCAGGTATCTTGGTTTCGCCAAGCATCATATCAACATAAAGAGTGAGCTCTGCAGCTTCGTTAGCCCCCGTTCTCCATACTTTTCCTTCAGGAACAAGATCGCTCATTGCTCTTCCTTTCAGCTGAGGTCTGCTGTAGACGATTTTAATGAGCTTGTTGGATTCTTGGTAAGATGCCGGGAATGCGGCTGCATCCATTGGACTTTTATCCAGTCCACTAAAGTTTTGAGCGTTAATCTGAGTAGATCCTAGTAATAAGAAAGAAAGTAAAGCGATGTGTTTTAATAATAACTGTTTCATGACACGTAAAATTTTTAACAAATCTACTGTTTCTTTCCCTCGAAATCTTTAAAACTTACTTAAAGTTTAAAATCGAAAGACAGTGTGTAAAATATTTAAGAGATATATAACAAAATAGTATAATATTCTTAATTAGGATTACAAATTGAAATATAATACTATTAATATGTTTTTAATTGTAGTAATATAAGTCACATTTGTCATCAAATGATAAACTTTTAATTATGTGTGGTATTGTATGTGCTTTTGATTTAAAACAATCCCAGGATGTTTTGAGGCCTCAACTTTTAGAAATGTCAAAAAAGATCAGACATCGTGGACCTGATTGGAGTGGTATATTTTCCAGTTCACGAGCTATTCTGGCTCATGAGCGATTAGCTATTGTGGATCCTGCTTCCGGCAAGCAGCCATTGTTCTCTAAAGATCGCAAGTTGGTTTTAGCTGCCAATGGTGAAATTTATAATCATCGCACAATCCGTGAACAACTTGGTGATCTTTACGAATTTCAAACGCAAAGCGATTGTGAAGTCATACTTGCTCTCTACAAGGAAAAAGGTATACATTTTTTAGACGAACTCAATGGAATTTTTGGCTTTGCCCTTTACGATGTCGAACAGGGCAGCTACCTGATCGCAAGGGATCACATGGGTATCATTCCTCTTTATATGGGTTGGGATGTTCATGGTACATTTTACGTGGCTTCAGAGCTTAAAGCGCTTGAGGGCGTTTGTTCAAAAATTGAACTATTCCCCCCTGGGCACTATTTGAGTAGTACAGATGGGGAATTAAAACAATGGTACAAAAAAGACTGGGTTGATTTCGAAAATGTTGAGTCTAACGAAACGTCCATTTTGGAATTGCAACAAGCACTTGAAGATGCAGTTCACAGACAACTTATGAGTGATGTGCCTTATGGAGTTTTGTTGTCAGGTGGTCTTGATTCCTCGATTACTTCAGCCATCGCAAAAAAATATTCAAAAATGCGAGTGGAGGCTGATGATAAGGAAAGAGCATGGTGGCCACAATTACATAGTTTTTCAGTGGGATTGGAAGGGTCACCCGACCTTGCAGCTGCTCGCAAAGTTGCTGATCATATTGGAACAGTTCACCACGAAATTAAGTTTACCATACAGGAAGGCTTGGATGCCATTAAAGACGTTATCTACCAATTGGAAACCTATGACATTACCACGGTGCGTGCGAGTACCCCAATGTACTTAATGGCTCGAGTGATCAAATCCATGGGTATAAAAATGGTGTTGAGCGGAGAGGGGGCCGATGAAATTTTTGGAGGTTATCTGTACTTTCACAAAGCACCAAATGCAAAGGAATTTCATGAGGAAACTGTTAGAAAGCTCAGTAAACTTCATATGTACGATTGTTTAAGAGCAAATAAAAGTCTTGCTGCCTGGGGTATTGAGGGGCGGGTACCATTCCTGGACAAGGAGTTTATGGATGTGGCGATGCGAATTAATCCAAAGGATAAAATGATCAATGGCGAACGCATGGAAAAATGGGTCTTACGAAAAGCCTTTGAAGACTATTTACCTGAAAGCGTCCTATGGAGGCAAAAGGAACAGTTTAGCGACGGGGTAGGTTATAGTTGGATCGACACTTTAAAGGAGCTTGTAGAAAAGCGAGTGACCGATCAGCAGATGGCTAGTGCTCACTTCAGATTCCCTGTCCAAACCCCTCAGAATAAAGAGGAGTATTACTACAGGACGATTTTTGAAATGCATTTTCCAAGCGATGCAGCTGCTTCAAGTGTTCCTCAGGAGCCTAGCGTAGCTTGTAGTACTAAAATTGCCTTAGAGTGGGATGAAGCGTTTAAAAATATGAATGACCCTAGCGGTAGAGCAGTGGCCAGGGTGCATGAGGAGGCCTATAAATAGTTAGTGAGCTTTATTCTATTAAAGATGAATTCAATAAACCAGTCTTTGGACTGGTTTATTTGTTTTATGTTGGGGTCCTACTTAAATACTATGAGAGTACTGCTGTACATTCTATCAATTTGTTTTGTTATAGGTAGTTCCGCTCAAAAATTCAATTCTAAGATTGAAATTCCAGAACCAATCATGTTCGATCTTGTTCGAGGTCTCGGTGCTCATCAGGGAGAACTAGAAGTGAATACGCTAGCAGATCCTCCACTCAATTACTTATTGGAAAGACATAATGGGCACCTGAAATAGAGTAGGCATTAGTTGATGGGTTTGCAGTAGAGTTGGAATTTCCTTTTGAGGACGATTACTTAGAGGCCTTTAAATTGGCGCTTCAGTATACTTTAGGATCCTCGGCCAATAAGAAATTTATCCATGGCTTACAATTCATAAGTAAAATATAGTGGTCTGAATCGATAACAGAATTAAGTTTATGATACATACCTGCCTACCGGTTTAATAAAGTCTGGAGTGTTCTGGCAATGGTTGGTTTTATCTATGAAGTAGGGTCTACTGCAGCAGAGGATTGAACAAGTAGCCTTCTTAACATTTCTGTTTTTACCAATGTGAATGAGCGTAGTGTTCTTGGTCTGGAGATGAATAACAGTGACCCTACTGTTCAAAAAAAAGATGATAATGCCCCTGTTGTTCTCCTTTTGCCTCAATTTAACTATGAACTTAGGAGTGGATTTTCTCCGCAGATAGGTGCTGGACCCAGGTTCGCAGAGGATCAAACAGAATATTCTGAGTTTATAAGATTCATTTGATCTTTTTAGCTCTTTATTGCAATAGATTTATTTCCTAATTTACAGCCTATTTTTTTATAGTGCTGATTTTTAAGAGCCTAACCCTCAGGCTACAGATTGGACAATCGTTCATTTATGTTTTAAAGTCTATTTTAGCCTGTTTAAAACACTTTAAACTGTTTGCAATGTTGTTGATAAAAATATGATAAATGTCTTAAATACCCTTTAAAGCAGTTCATATTGTAGTATCTTTGTTATAGATAATGATGCTCTAGGCGTCATTTTTTTATGTGATCATTTACCAATCCTTATAATAATGAGCGAGGAAAACAAAAAACAATATGGAGCGGATAGCATCCAGGCCCTGGAGGGAATGGAGCACGTGCGAATGAGACCGTCTATGTACATTGGAGATGTGGGAGTGCGGGGCCTACATCATTTAGTATACGAGGTTGTAGACAATTCTATAGATGAGGCACTTGCCGGCCATTGCAGCACTATTACGGTAATCATCAATGAAGACAATTCCATTACCGTTGAAGACGATGGAAGAGGAATTCCCGTTGGGCTACACCAGAAAGAAGGTGTTTCTGCTCTGGAAGTAGTTATGACCAAGATTGGTGCAGGGGGTAAATTTGATAAGGACTCTTATAAAGTATCCGGAGGATTACACGGTGTGGGTGTAAGTTGTGTAAATGCCTTGTCAGAGCATTTAAAGGCAACCGTTCACCGCGAAGGTAAGATCTGGGAACAGGAATACGAGCGAGGAAAAACACTATATCCGGTGAAGGCGGTAGGGGATTCCGATAAGACCGGTACCATGGTCACTTTTAGACCAGATGGAACTATTTTTACTCAGACCAGAGAATACAGTTACGATACGCTGGCAAGTAGAATGCGTGAACTGGCTTTTTTGAACAAAGGGATTACCATTCATTTGATCGATAAGCGATTTAAGAAGGAAGACGGGACCTTTGAGGGAGAGACCTTTTATTCAGAAGAAGGCCTGACCGAATTTGTTAGATTTCTCGACAGTAATAGAGAACCTCTGATGAAGGATGTGATTTCTTTTGAAGGGGAAAAGAATGACGTTCCTGTAGAAGTGGCAATGGTTTACAATACATCCTATGGTGAAAATCTGCACTCCTATGTTAACAATATTAATACACATGAAGGAGGAACCCATTTAACTGGTTTTAGAAGGGGACTGACACATACCCTTAAAAAGTACGCCGATAACTCCGGCATGCTTGATAAATTGAAATTTGAGATCTCAGGAGATGACTTTAGGGAAGGATTAACGGCCATTATTTCTGTTAAAGTTGCCGAGCCTCAGTTTGAGGGTCAGACAAAAACTAAACTGGGGAACAGAGAGGTGTCCTCATCGGTTAGCCAGGCAGTTTCAGAAATGCTAACAGATTATTTGGAAGAGCACCCGGATGATGCCAAAACTATTGTTCAGAAAGTGATACTGGCCGCGCAGGCAAGACATGCCGCCCAGAAAGCACGAGAAATGGTTCAGCGTAAAACCGTGATGAGCATTGGTGGACTACCGGGCAAATTAACAGATTGTTCGGAACAAGATCCTGCGAAGTGTGAATTGTATCTTGTAGAGGGAGACTCTGCGGGTGGAACGGCCAAATCCGGTAGAGACCGAAATTTCCAGGCCATTCTTCCCCTTCGAGGAAAAATTCTCAATGTTGAAAAGGCGATGCAGCATAAGGTATTTGAAAATGAGGAGATCAAGAATATTTTTACTGCACTTGGCGTGACAATAGGTACCGAAGAGGACAGTAAAGCACTTAATATTTCTAAACTACGATATCATAAAGTAATCATCATGTGTGATGCGGATATTGATGGATCACACATTGCGACCCTTATCTTAACGTTTTTCTTCCGCTATATGAAGGAATTGATCGAGCATGGACATGTTTACATAGCAACACCTCCGCTTTACCTCGTTAAAAAAGGATCCAAAAAACAATATGCCTGGTCCGACAGAGAACGAGACGAAATAGTTCGGAGTTTTGGCGATAATGCCAAGATACAGCGATATAAAGGTTTGGGAGAAATGAACGCTGAGCAACTCTGGGATACCACTATGAACCCTGAATTTCGCACCTTAAGACAGGTAAATATTGAAAACGGAGGAGAGGCAGACAGAATTTTTTCTATGCTCATGGGTGATGAGGTACCACCGAGGAGAGAATTTATAGAAAAAAATGCCATCTATGCTAATATTGATGCATAGAGCACAATTGTGAATTCAACTTAAAAAGGGCGTTTATAGGCCCTTTTTTTTATCTTCATTACTATGACGTAAGTCATGGAAATTATAGCTCAAAGCCTTAATTTTGTACCAATTCTAAATTATAAATTCTTTATTATGAAAGTAACAATAGTTGGTGCAGGAGCTGTTGGAGCCAGTTGCGCCGAATACATTGCAATAAAAGATTTCGCATCCGAAGTAGTGATCCTCGATATTAAGGAAGGATACGCTGAAGGTAAGGCAATGGACTTAATGCAGTGTGCTTCCCTTAACAGTTTCGATACAAAAATCACAGGTTCAACCAATGATTACTCAAAAACAGCCAATAGCGACATTTGTGTGATCACCTCAGGTATTCCAAGAAAGCCAGGAATGACGCGAGAAGAATTAATTGGTATCAACGCCGGTATTGTTAAATCAGTTGCTGCGAGCCTAATTGAACACTCTCCTCATACCATTATCATTGTGGTGAGTAACCCAATGGACACAATGACCTATTTGGTACACAAAACAACTGGTCTCCCAAAAAACAGAATCATTGGAATGGGGGGTGCTCTGGACTCAGCACGATTTAAATATCGACTGGCCGAAGCTCTTGATGCACCTATTAGTGATATTGACGGTATGGTGATTGGTGGGCACTCAGATACGGGAATGGTACCTTTGACTTCTCATGCGACAAGAAACAGTATCAAGGTTTCAGAATTCATTTCAGAGGAGCGTTTAAATCAGGTAAAAGAAGATACAAAAGTGGGTGGGGCTACCTTGACTAAGTTATTGGGAACCTCTGCCTGGTATGCACCAGGGGCTGCTGTTAGTGCCTTGGTACAGGCTATAGCCTGCGATCAACAGAAAATGTTTCCATGTTCTGCACTGTTAGAAGGAGAATACGGGCTTAATGATATTTGCATTGGTGTACCGGTAATTCTAGGTAAGAATGGTATTGAGACAATCGTAGAGATTGAATTAGGCGATGCTGAAAAAGCGCACCTAGTATCCAGTGCGGATGGTGTTTCAAAAACAAATGGACTTTTAGACTTGTAATATGTTTGATATTTTAAAAGGCATTTTCTTCCTGCTTACTGTTTCAATCAGTTTAGAACTGGCTGCGCAGAGGGAGTTATCAGAAGGGGTCATCACTTTCAGTCAAACCATGAGCAGTACAAATGAGCAAATGAACGCTCAGCTTTCTATGCTTGGAGACCTTACTACAACCACTTATTTCAAAAAAGACAAGAGTAGAACAGAGCTGTCTAACCCAATGATGGGAGATGTGACCTCCATTTTCAATACGGAAAACGGTCAAATGATGATGGTCATGAACAACCCAATGATGGGGAAGGTCTATACCATTGGTTCTATTCCGGGTTCAGAGCAATTACCTGATGGGATTACTATCAAAAAAGGAGACGAGGTAAGAAGCTTACAGGGCTACGATTGTCAGCAGTATCTGGTTAACATGTCTCAGGAAGGTGTGGATGTGGAAATTGAAATGTATGTAACCCCTTTGATCAAGGCTTTGAATAAAGAAACCCTTGAATACCTTGGGGATTTCGATGGAGGTTTCCCCTTATTTTTCAAAGTAGATTCCAGGACACCTGGTTTTGAAATAACCATGACTCAAGAGGTAACTAGTATAAAATCTCAGCAAGTTGATGATTCAAAATTTGAGATGACCCCACCTGACGGATACAAAAAAGTGGATAGCATACCTGGTATGTAAAGAGAAACTCAAGTCAAAAAAAAACAGCGCAAAGGCGCTGTTTTTTTTTGATATTCGATGCCTGATAATATCGTTTATCTGCTTGTTAAATCACTACAGAAACAATATATTTGCCCGTTTTTTAATTTCAGCAAACATATCAAAATGCAAAATAAAGGAATCGTCAAGTTATTTGCACTGCTTTTTGGTTTGGTAAGTATATACCAACTATCATTTACTTTTAAGGCCAGTCAGATTGAGGAGGAAGCAAAGGAAGTTGCACAAAGCAGGTTTCAGGACATAAAAGAAATCAATAGGGCAGAGGCCAGATACCTGGACTCCCTGGCAAACATAGAGGTGTATAACCTAGGACTTAAGAACTTCACCTACACTGAGGTGAAGAATAATGCAATGAATCTCGGTCTCGATCTCAAAGGAGGAATAAATGTTATTCTTCAGATTTCCGTGAAGGACATTCTGAAAGGTCTGGCAAACAATAGTAAGGATCCGATCTTCAACAAGGCCTTAGAAGATGCAGATGAGCTGCAAAAGGATTCTCAAGACTCATATTTACAGTCATTCTTTACAGCTTTTGATGCCATTAAAGGAGATACAAAACTCGCTTCTCCGGATATTTTTGCAAATCGATCGCTTAGCGAGGAGATTAAATTCAATATGAGTGATGGTGAAGTAAAAAGTATCATAGAAACAAAGGTTGATGAATCCATTGTTTCTGCATTTGAAGTGTTGAGAAAGCGAATTGATAAGTTTGGTGTGACCTCTCCAAATATTCAAAGACTCGGAAATTCAGGGCGTATTTTGCTGGAACTTCCGGGTGCCAAGGATATCGAGCGGGTTGAAGACCTTGTGACGACCACTGCCCAATTACAATTTTGGGATACCTACACCACTCAGGATCTGGCCTCCTATCTTTTACAAGTGAATCAGCGATTGGTTGAAACGGCAGAGAAAAGCAATGAAGAGGCATCTGAAGACGCAGAGGTTGTTCAGGATTCCACAGAAAGTACCATCGACGCATTGACAGGTCAAATTGAAACCGATTCAACCGATGTTCAGGACGTCAATCCGCTAGGCATACAGAGCCTTGGTAATGGTGGCCCGGTGATTGGGGTATTTTTATCCAAAGATCGGGAAACGGTTATGCAGAAGTTAAATGAAAACAGAGACTTACTACCTGCTGAATTGAGATATGCACAGTTTGCCTGGGGAATTCAGGTACAAGACTCAGAGTATAGTGACTTATATGCCTTAAAAGGAAATAGAGAAAACGAACCGGAACTAAGTGGTTCCGTCATCACAGATGCTCGTCAGGATTACGACCCTAGAAATAGACCTGCCGTGAGCATGCAAATGAATGCCAGAGGGTCTAAGATCTGGGAGGAAATGACCAAACGAGCTTATGAAGAAAGAGGCTTCATAGCAATTGTTCTTGATAACATCGTCTATTCAGCTCCTAGTGTAACTACAGGACCAATTTCTGGCGGAAATTCGCAGATCTCAGGAGCTTTTACACTTAATGAGGCCATAGATCTTGCAAATGTGCTCCGAGCAGGTAAACTCCCTGCCTCTGCAGAAATAATTCAGTCTGATATTGTTGGACCTTCTCTGGGACAGGAAGCCATTGATAGTGGTATGAAGTCTTTTGTAATTGCGTTGATATTTGTGCTTATATGGATGGTTTTTTACTATGGGCGTGGTGGTCTGTTTGCGGATGTTGCACTCCTGTTTAATATATTGCTTATTTTTGGAGTGCTTTCAGGCTTAGGTGCCGTACTAACCCTTCCGGGTATAGCTGGTATCGTTCTAACAATTGGTATTTCGGTAGACGCGAATGTACTCATCTTCGAAAGGATCAGAGAAGAAATTGCGAAGGGGAAAGATCAAAAAGCATCCGTTCAGGATGGTTTCGCTAATGCACTTAGTTCTATTCTCGACGCCAATATCACTACTGGACTAACAGCAATAATTTTATTTGTATTTGGTACCGGACCTATTAAAGGTTTTGCAACCACCTTAATCATTGGTATTCTTACCTCCCTATTTACAGCGATTTTTATCACCAGATTATTAGTCGACTGGTATGTGGGCAGAGGTGGTCGCCTGGATTTCTCTACTCCTCTTACAAAGAATCTATTTAAGAATGTCAACATTAATTTCCTTGCCAAGCGTAAGATAGCATATGTCATCTCAGGGATTTTAATCGCTGCAAGTTTAGGTTCGCTATTCACCAAAGGTTTAGATCAGGGTATTGATTTCGTAGGTGGACGTACCTATCAGGTTCGTTTTGCACAGGAGGTTAGTACCGAAGAAGTAACCAGTGTTCTGAATGATGAGTTTGGAAGTGTCGAGGTGAAGACAATAGGTGGTGCCAACCAGTTGAAAATATCGACTAAATATAAAGTCGAGGATACATCGACTGAAGCTGATGAGGAAATCCAGTCTAAATTATTTGAAGGTCTTAAACCTTTTCTTCCGGACGGAATGTCCTATGATGATTTCAAGGAAGGTTCTGGAGAGCAGAAAATTGGAATAATGCTTTCAAGTAAAGTGAGTCCTACGATAGCGGATGACATAAAGTCTTCCTCTGTTTGGGCCATTCTTGGTTCACTGGTGGTGGTTTTCCTTTACATCTTAATTCGCTTTAAAAGATGGCAGTTTTCATTGGGTGCTGTGGCAGCCGTCTTCCATGACGTACTTGTAGTGCTTGGTATCTTCTCTTTAACATGGAGTATCATGCCGTTTAGTATGGAGATTGATCAGGCATTTATTGCCGCCATCCTCACAGTGATTGGATATTCACTGAACGATACGGTTGTGGTATTCGACAGAATTAGGGAATACCTAAACGAGCACACTACATGGGAATTTGGCAGAACCATCAATGCCTCTCTCAATAGTACTCTGAGCCGTACACTGAATACTTCCCTGACTACACTGGTTGTACTCCTAGCCATGTTTGTATTGGGAGCTGATTCATTAAAAGGATTCTTGTATGCTTTAATTGTAGGTGTAATTGTTGGGACTTATTCATCAATGTTTATTGCAACACCGATCATGTTTGATACTGCAAAAACAGGAGATGCAGCCGAATCATTGAAAAAGAAAGTAAAAGAAGAGGATGAAGCGGAAGCTTAATACCTTTATATAAATTCTAAGAGCCTCCCACCTCGGTGTGAGGCTTTTTTATTCTAAATTTTGGAACTCTAATCGGTCTCCCATCTCAATCCCCAATCTATCGACAAGCCCTCCGTTGATTTCAAGAACATATTGCGCAGGCCCATTGGATGGTAAGGAGTTCTCATTAAATGGTTGTGCTTCTTTATGAATAGTCACAATCTCCTTGTCTTTGGACAGGTAGATGATGTCTAGAGGGATACGCGTATTCTTCATATAAAAGTACCGAGGCTCTGAGTCATCAAAAATGAAGAGCATCCCCTGATGGTTTTCCATAGAGTTGCGATACATAAGACCTGTTTGTGTCTCATATTCAGTTTTGGCAAACTCTACATCAAATTTTGTGTACGCAGTATCGGTATGCGTTTTAAAGAGCGAAGCAGTTCCTTCTTTGTTAAATTGAATAACAATTTCGGCTTGTTTTGAAGACTCTGTTTTACAGGCTGTCATGCACAGGCTAAGACCAAGTAAAATAATAGGCCGAAAAAATAGTTTCATGCTTATTTATTTGAATCCAATGGTCTGGGTTGGTTGATAAACATAAAGTACAAACCAATTAAAATAAAAGGAATACTCAGTAACTGTCCGGTATTTAATAACCAATCTGCACGCTCAGGATTTTGAGCTTCCTTAACAAATTCAATAACAAAACGTACACTCCAAAGCATGGTTAAAAAAGCTCCGAACAAAAACCCTTGTCTTTCGGCCTTATTGGTTTTCCAGTATAGATAGAAAAGCGTGGCAAACACGAATACATAGCAGAGGGCCTCATATAACTGTGCCGGATGTCTTGGGTCTGTTTCACCGAGCTGTTTGAACACTACACCAAAATTGCTATTGGTATATTTCCCTACAATTTCGGAATTGATGAAGTTTCCTATTCTTACAAACACGGCACCTAAAGCTACTGGTATAACAATACGATCCAGTATCCACAAAACCGATTTGTGGAGGATTTTTTTATTATAGAGATACATGGAGATGATCATACCGATCGCTGCTCCATGACTGGCCAATCCGGCAAAACCTGTAAACCTGAACCCCCCTTTAAAGCTAAAGGGCAGAAAAATGCTAAAAAAATCTTCCTTAAAGAGTTCGGGTTGGTAAAAGATGACATGTCCCAGACGGGCTCCTATCATAATGCCTAAGACAGAATAAATAAATAGTGAATCCAGAGATTCGTCAGTCTGACCTTCGTTTTTGTAAATTCTTTTCATGATAAAAAAACCGATCACAAATGCGATGATCCACATCACACTGTAGAAATGAAGCATAAAAAAACCTAGATCAATTCCTTTAATGGGATCCCAAATTATCTTCAAACTATGCATTTAATACCTTTTGATTAAGGTGTAAATATACTAAAGCCTTTGGATAGATGTCTTAACCGAGTAACGAAAAACTACTGAGAATATGAACAGTCATTTTTTAAGAATAACGATGTGCTAATGGGGTAGAACCTTCCATTTTTTTCTTTTCAAGGCTATTCCTTTGACCTTTCGTTATCAAATCTATTATTTCCGCAGAGTGCCAGAATGCTGAATAATTGCGGAGTGCACTGTCAGAGTCAATGTGTGTGCAAGAGGTAGTAAAATTTTTAGGTATTTTTTTTGAGGAACAGGATCATAACCACTACCTCCCCAGGGCGACAGAGCGTAAAATAAATGTGCGGTGCACATTTATAGCGAATGGGCGAGCTGGCGGGCGGGGCAATTTTTAGTTGTCATCCTTCCGGGGAACAGGATCATAACCACTACCTCCCCAGGGCGACAGAGCGTAAAATAAATGTG
>CAWZYX010000002.1:0-101913 GCA_963966315.1 uncultured Winogradskyella sp.
GGCTCGGAGATGTGTATAAGAGACAGCTTCCATTGGTCTGGACCGTATGTTTCTGGCGGTACTCTCTAATTCTTTAGTAGAAGAAGAGCTGGAGAACAACACCAGTCGAACCGTTTTAAAACTTCCCGCAGTGCTGGCTCCAACGAAAGCAGCTATCCTGCCACTGGTCAAAAAAGATGGACTTCCGGAGATCGCCCGTGAGATCGTTGATGACCTCAAGTGGGACTTTAATGTGGTCTATGATGAAAAAGATGCTGTAGGAAGACGCTACAGACGCCAGGATGCAGCAGGAACCCCTTTTTGTATCACCGTAGATCATGACACCCTCAAAGACCAGTGTGTGACAGTAAGGCACAGAGACAGCATGGAACAACAGCGGGTTAAGATTGAAGACCTAAGTAGCTTGATTAAAAAAGAGGTGTCTGTAAAGAACTGGCTAAAAGCCATTTAGAACCGATAGCCAAAGATCACCCCAAATCGCGGTTCTACCGTAGAGAGATAGTCCTCATCAAAGTCTCCCAGGTTTCTGGCAATCTGACCATTTAAGGTGAGGGTTACTCTATTGCTGAACATCCATTTATAGCCCAGACCAAAACCAAGACCAAAGCCGTCGACATCGTAGGTATAATTAAAATCCTCAAAATCCTCACCGTCGAAAAAATTCAAGCCATCTTCCACCCTGATATCCCCAAATCGGTATATTAACAAGGGATAGAAGAAGAACCCGGCGTGATCTTTTTTAGAGGAAAAGTAAATGATATAAGCCCCCTGAAACGAAAAAGCATTGTTCTCTTCAATATAGCCGGCATCATAATAGCCATAGGTATCAAACAGATTGGCAGAAAACCATAAAGACTGGTTGTTTTTTAGCTGTCGTTCGTAATTAAAATTCAGCGTTCCTGCAATCACCAGATCCAGAAGGTTGGTAGAAAGTTCATTTTTTAATTCCGGCTCAGCGGTTTCATTCTGCGCGTTTAGATCTCTTATGCCAAAAATGACCAGTGCTATTAAAAGGTAAGCTGCAAAGTGTTTTTCATTTTTCATTTTTCTTGAATTTAGAATCGGTAACCCAGACTAATGCTATACTTAAGAACAATATCTAGATTTCCTGCATCAAATAGATTTCTTCCGATCCCCCAGCTTACTTCAGCCATAAATCCTTTTTTAGTAACCCATTTACCTCCTAATCCAAAGCCAAGAGCAAAATCCGTAACATAATTTTCCTCACCATCTC
The DNA here is from genome assembly GCA_963966315.1 of uncultured Winogradskyella sp. Classification (GTDB taxonomy): domain Bacteria; phylum Bacteroidota; class Bacteroidia; order Flavobacteriales; family Flavobacteriaceae; genus Winogradskyella_A. The sequence goes on from CAWZYX010000002.1 coordinate 1,235, forward strand.
CATTAGAGAACAATGAAGTGATGTCCTCTTCGTAAGAATTTAACATCCCAAATCCCTCCACAAAAAAACCGGCAGCGTATTTTTTTCCAAAAAAGAATCTGTAATAGGGAGAAATATAATATTGGATCTCATCCCTAACGTTTTCATCAAATGGTAGAAACACACTTATACCAAGAGAAGATTCCTCACTGAGATTTCTCTCATAGATTAGATCAAAAGCCCCAAGGACAAAGTACAAGCCATTGATCTTGATCTCATTGTGTTTTTCGTAAGGACCACTAGTAGATATTTGACTTTCAACTTGTTGAGATTGGGCTGAAAGTAGGGCTCCCACAAGGAACAGTAAAAATAGTGTCCTCTTCATGATTTGGATAGGTTGTTTGTCATAAGATTCGAAATATACAAAAGCGTTGCGTAAGAAAAGACTTTGTTTTTAAAAATAAGCACGTAACTGCACCGAGCCTGTGTGAATGGCTTTTGAAGTCTCTGTTTTTCTCCCTGTGTAATTGATATTGAGGTCCAGAAACTTAGTGAGTCGCTTCTGCGCCAGCAGGCTCCAGGTAAAATTGTTCCCCGGTTGCAAGCCCTCTAGTATTTGATAAGCCACCGGAGAATTAGCATTCCCTTCGAACTGATTATTGAAGTAATTGAATTCTCCAATGAGGGTAATTGCCTTAGGATTATTGTAGGTGAAGGATAGACCAAAGTTATTTTGCTGAAGGCTTTCAAAACCGGCACGTTGATTTTCCTTGGAACTGAACTGATAGAACACATCAAACTGAGCATTCTCATTAAAAAGATAGGATAGCTTTGGAAAAAAATGCTGGTTCTTTAATTCAAAGTTTCGATTGGTAAAATTTTGACTTATACTTTCGGAGCTATCAAAATTAATCTGGGTATTAAGTAGCCAGCTCTGCGCAAACTTATGAACAAAATTAAACTGGTGACTGGTCAACCGATTTTCCTGGAAGCCTACAGACAATAAATTCCTGCTCCTGTTAGATAAAAAGGTATAAGAACTTGTATAACGTTGCTTTCCACGATTGAAGAACAGCACATTTCTGAAGTTATTATTAAGTCCTAAGGTACTGTCCGATCCATCATCTATCGGACTAAGATCAAAATCCTCGGGCTGTCGTATGATCTTTCGGTCCACCAAAAAGGCTGTTTGATTGTAAAAGTGCGACCAGAACCTTCTGGATTTGTGTTCTTCCTTAGACCACTGAGCCGGGTTAAAGGTAAGTGTTTGACTCAGTCGGTTCTGATGTGTAGGTACGAAAACCTGATTTGGCAGCAATACCCTGATGTACTCCCCCTGATCCTGAAATTGAGCCAATTCAAATTCATCCAGTTCCTGGACCCCATTATTGTTATAATCGATCCAGGTGTAGGCTCCCTGTCCAGGTTCTACCTGTACATAGGTGAAATCCTGTTGAGGTTGGGTTCCCGAATTGGTTTCAAAATTAACGTTCCAAATAATAATATTATTGATGAACCTCTGGGTGTAATTAAGCCTGCTATTTAAGGACTGCTCGTCAATTGCAATGGTGTCCTTTGCTTTTAAATCTCTATAGTTTACAAAGAGCTGCAAATTGGCATTTTTACTTTGTATGAGACGCGACTTAAGGTAATAGGTGTTTGAGCTGCTCACAGGCCTGACCCGATTTGATCTTAAACTGTCGTTGTAGCGTTTAATGAACCCCACTTCGGTAAAGACTTTTGTGCTGTCACCATAACCGACAAAAGCTTCATAGGACAAAAATCGCTGACTTAAGGGTGAAAGAATGCCCGTTTCCTTCTCTTCCTGTACATTATCTTCAAAAGCAATTTTAGCTCCTGCCCAGAGTTTGTTTTGACCATAAACCACCCTATTGAAAGATCTGGCAAATTGAGCATCACTCCGCGTGCTTTCATTATTCATTATGCTTGATTTTGAAAACAAATGGACCCTACCAAATCTAAGGTTCGCCAAGAGGTTGTTTCTATTACCTTTGTAGTTTTCTGAGTAATCAAGGTACTCAAAACTATAATTAATACGTCCCTTTTTTTGGTGTACCAGATCTACCCCTGTTGTTAAAAGCAACTGATTCCCCAATGGATCATCGAGGTTCCAATCGCGACTGAATTCAGGTCTGTATAATCGCTGAATGGTCCTGAAGTCGCGATTAATAAAATCGGTGTCCAGCACAAAAGACACATTCCAGGCACTATCTCTTTTCACGATAAGCTGGTTCCAGCGGAGCTTGGCTGCAAGACCATCGTTATTCTCATCATCGACCCCTGAGAACAGATTAAGATCATTTTTACTAGCTGCCAGCTCCACAAAAACATCTGTGCGTTCACTGGGTTGGTATGCTCCGTTGAGGACCGCAACTTGTAGGCGTTCAGGTGCTACAAGCTGTATGACCGGAGCAAAATTTCCCTGAGGAATGCCATTTTCCGGAGGGATGTATTCATAGATGTTATTGATAGCACTGATATTAGAGAGTACGTAGTCACCGTTGTTGGGGCCTACATCGCTGAAGGTAACACTAAATAGTTCATCGTTAGGGTCATTAGAAAACACAAAGACCTCCTCACTGCCAATAAACTCCTTTCGATACAAGATTCGATTTTCAGAAAACTCTGAAGGGCGCTCTGAAGGAGCGATCATTCGGGATCTGTCGTCTCCAGCCTCACTGAGGATCTCAATCTGCTCAGTGGTTAGTTCCTGTTGCAGTGGTTGGTTTTTTGCATCACTTTCGGAATAGACTGCTACATTGATATTAAACTTTTCTTCCTCATAAGAACCTCCGCCAAAAACCGTAAATCGCGAATAGTTGCGCTCTGTATACTGATAATCGATGGTAATACGCATTTCTGAGGTAATTGGATAAGTGGAATTAAAGATCAGTTCTCCAGCATTGTAATCGATGATATAGTCACGGTTTTCTCCTCTAATCAGGGGGATACCATTCACATAAACCGTCTCACTACCCGACACAATAAGTACATTAATCTCCTGATTGGGTCCCAGAATCTTGTAGGGGCCTTGGTTTCCCTCCTGAGCAGCGAACTGAGTGGTCGTCCATTGACCCCGAACCAGTGCTCCGGAAGCAAAAGCAGAAATTTCGTCATTTAGATGAGCATTGACGAAAAGCCCCTGAACCCTTTTGATGAAATTGGCAAAATAACTTTTATTATTTGCCAGGTCTATATCTCCGGCCCTTATGTTCCAGTCATCACTCATCAACTCTATAAATACCTGGTCAAATTCATCGAGTTGCTGCGAATAACCGGTTTGCTGCAAGGGAATATTAGCGTCCTGGATACTAGCTCTTAAAGTCACCTTATCACTTAATTTACCAGATATCTGCAGGTCGAGCTCGCTGTTTAAAACTGAATTCTGGTTATTACCTATGGTCACCGCCCGTGAAATACTACCCGAGGTAGTAAGCCCATCAAAGGGTGTAAACGCTCTCTTGCTGGGTTCTCGTTGCAGTTGATAAAGTTGCTGAAGGCCCTCATCACTGACAATCAAAGACTCATTCAATTGTTGATAGGTTTTGGTCATGAACAATGGGTACCTGAGGTAAGCCACATCAACGGTATCTTCAGTAACGTTGGCTTTAAAGATAATTTGTGCTTTGGGGAAATCTACTTTATACGCAGTTGTATCGATAGGCTCTCCGCTGATAGATGTTAACCGGAAACGAGCTGGATTTATACTCACCGAGTCAATAAAGACAGTGTCCTTTACAGCTACCCTCTTCTTTCTGTAGTTCTGTAAATTTTCCTGAGCATTTAGGATGTTGCCAGTGATCATTATTGCCAGCAAGACTATCCATTGGAAATAACCACCCAAACCTGAAAAAAACCCCTTAAAATGAAAAGTTGCTGTCAAAAAAAAGAAAACTGGTTAGCGTTTGGTGTACATCAATAACTGCGAATCGCCGTAAATATTTTATCGTTAAAACCTAGCCAATATATTGGCGTAAAATTAAGGCATTAATTACTTTCGCCTTGCTGCATGACATAAGAACAATATAAAAAGAGACCTTCTTTATAAATGAAAATAGCTTCATACAACGTAAATGGTATTAGGGCAGCCGTTAACAAAGGATTTATTGACTGGCTGAAAGCTGCAAATCCCGATGTCATTTGCCTTCAGGAAATTAAAGCCCAGAAAGAACAATTAGAACTTGACTTGTTTGAAAAGGCGGGATACCCTTACCAATACTGGTTCAGCGCCCAGAAAAAAGGGTATAGTGGTGTTGCCATCCTAAGTAAAAAGGAACCCAATCACGTTGAGTACGGAACCGGAATTGAGTCCATGGACGTGGAAGGACGAAACTTAAGAGCAGACTTCGATCAAACATCGGTCATGAGCCTTTATTTGCCTTCCGGAACCAATGACGCGCGTCTTCAGCACAAGTTTGACTATATGGATATGTTTTTGAACTACCTGAATAAGCTCCGAAAATCGGTCCCAAATATTGTTGTTTGTGGTGATTATAACATATGTCATGAACCCATAGACATCCACAACCCTAAGATGAAGGGAGTATCGGGGTACTTACCTGAGGAACGTCAGTGGCTTACCAATTTCATCAATAGCGGGATGATTGACAGCTTTCGGTACTTGCATCCGAACGAACAAAAGTACTCCTGGTGGAGTTACAGAGCTAATGCCCGGGCAAACAACAAAGGGTGGCGATTGGATTATGCCATGGTAAGCCAACCGTTACAAGAAAATATAAAAAGAAGCGTTATTCTTAATGACGCCGTCCACAGTGACCACTGTCCTATCCTTTTAGAACTGGATGAACTTTAAGTGAGAAAAAAACGTTCAAAACTAACAATGTAATCATGATAAAAAAAATTCTGGTGATAGCCCTCTTAACGGGATTGATGAGCTCCTGTGTCTCTAAAAAAGTATACACTGATCTCGAAGACAAATACGCCAATCTGAAAAGAGAGAACCGAACATTAAATGATGAACTTACAGAGCTTACAGCTTCAAACAATGCATTACAAAACGAATTTGATGCACTCCAGCGTTCCTTTGATGAGACCGTTAAAGAACGTAACCAATTGCAGACAGACCTTGCTGCCTCCATGGCCAATCTAAAAACGCTAAAAGCTTCTTATGAAGCTTTGGAACAAAACAGCTCTGCGGCAATCGAAGAAAATGTTCAAAAAAATCGTGAACTGCTGGCACAGTTGGAAGCAAAAGAGCAGGCTCTGGCAACCGAAAGTGACCGACTCAATAACTTACAAAAAGAGCTTGAAAAGCGTTCGGCTCGTGTTGCAGAACTTGAACGAATGATTGCTTCGAAGGATGCTGAAATGTCACAATTAAAAGATGCTATCTCAAGGGCACTCACGGCTTTTGAAGGCAATGGTCTTACCGTGGAACAGCGCAATGGTAAGGTCTACGTTTCAATGGAAAACAAGCTGTTATTCAAATCGGGTAGCTGGTCCGTTGGTCCGGAAGGACGTTCTGCCGTGCAGCAACTGGGCACTGTATTGGCTGAAAATCCGGAGATTTCCATACTTATTGAGGGACACACCGACGATGTGCCTTATAAAGGCAACGCCCAGCTAAGTGGTAACTGGGACCTTTCAACAAAGCGCGCTACTGCTATTGTGAACATACTACGGGAAAACCCCGGAATCAATCCTAAGAATCTTACGGCAGCAGGAAGGGGAGAATACGCTCCTGTAGCTTCCAATGAAACGACTGAGGGAAAGGCCAAAAACCGAAGGATTGAAGTGATCCTCACCCCAAAACTGGATGAAATCACGAGGCTCTTAAATGAGATGTAATAAGGATTAACATAGTTATAACAAGGCCTTTCGGATTTTGTCAGAGGTCTTTTTTTATCTTTACATCTTCAAAAATTTCTGATATCAGAAACCGTGAACAACGTTTATAGAATGAAGTATACTAAACTCCCACATACTGATATAAGAGTAAGTAAAATTTGTCTTGGTACCATGACCTGGGGAAATCAGAACACTCCGGAAGAAGGCTTTGCTCAGATGGACATGGCGCTTGACATGGGTGTAAATTTCTTTGATACAGCAGAATTATATCCTGTACCGGCTACGGCTGAAACCTATGCTGATACTGAACGCATCATAGGGGATTGGTTTCAGAAGACCGGAAATCGAGATAAAGTGGTGCTGGCCACAAAAATTGCCGGACCCGGAGATTATACCGCTCACATTCGCACCACCGGATTTAGTAAAGCTGCATTGAACGAAGCAGTAGATAACAGCTTAAAGCGCTTAAAAACCGACTATATAGATCTTTATCAATTGCACTGGCCTGAGCGGCAGACCAATACGTTCGGAGTGCGCGATTACAAGCACAACCCTCAGGATAAATGGACCGACAACTTTAATGAGGTCCTGCACAGCCTGGATGAACTCATTAAAAGCGGTAAAATAAGACAGATCGGTCTTTCTAACGAAAAGGCGTGGGGCACTATGCGCTATCTGGAAGAGTCCAAAACCAATGATCTGCCCAGAATGATTACCATTCAAAACTCCTATTCTTTATTAAACAGAACTTTTAAAGGAGATCTTGCCGAAGTATCGGCAAGGGAAGACATTGGCCTACTGGCTTATTCTCCGATGGCCTTTGGGGTGTTGTCCGGAAAATATATTAAAGGAACCGCTGCCGATAATGCACGACTCAAGCTTTTTCCGCGATTTGCCAGATATAGCAGTAACAATTCCACGAAAGCCGCGAAGCGCTACATGGAAATTGCAGAGCAACATGATATGAGTCTTGCTCAGATGTCATTAGCCTTTGTGACACAGAGGCCTTTTGTAACCAGTAATATTATAGGCGCGACTTCTCTGGAACAGCTCAAGGAGAATATAGAGAGTATTGAAATTGAACTAAGTCCTGAGATATTGGCGGAGATCAATACAGTGCATGCTGTTATTCCTAATCCCGCACCTTGATCAACCTTAAAAGGATTACCATAAAAAAACCCCCTTCCAATTGTGAAAGGGGGTTTTTTGGTTAGATATTAGTTGATTTTGTCACCATTTTTATCAAAAAAATGATATTCAAGATAAGTGTAAGCATCTCGGGGTATGATCTTTACCCAATTTCTATTCGCAAGGAACCATCGGCATCTGATGGATGGAATTCCTTTGGTTAAAAAAGCTGCAATAAAAGGGTGCGCATTTAGGGTCACCTTTTTATGATCCTTTTTATACACACGCTCTAAGTCTTGCTCTATTCGTTCAATAACCTTAATAGGAGCTTCAATTTCACCACCAGTTAAATTAGGGTTTTGCTCCTTGGTTTTGATATTGCGTTCTGGCCTTACGCGTTGTCGGGTGATTTGCACCAACCCAAACTTACTCGGCGGCAATATCTTGTGTTTTGCCTTATCATCCTTCATTTCTTCTCTCAAGTGATTGAAAAGCGTTCTTCGGTTATTAGCAATCCCCATATCAATAAAGTCTACCACTATTATGCCCCCCATATCTCTTAGTCTGAGCTGGCGCGCGATCTCCGTAGCAGAGATTAAATTGACTTCCAGAGCCGTATCCTCTTGATTTTTTTCCTTGTTGGAGCGGTTTCCACTGTTTACGTCAATGACATGCATGGCTTCTGTATGCTCTATAACAAGGTAAGCCCCTTTTGCCATGGATACCGTTCTCCCGAATGAGGTTTTGATCTGTCGCTCAATTCCATATTTCTCGAATATGGGAACCCCATTCTTATAATACTTTACAATACTCTCTTTCTTTGGTGCTATCTGTTGTAAATACTCCTTTACCTGAAAGTATAGATCTTCATCATCCACAACTATTCCTGTGAACGAATCGTTAAAAATGTCCCTCAATATGGAAGATGCTTTGTTCACCTCTCCCAGAACCTTTGTAGGATGGTGTGCTTTATACAACTTGTTGCACATCATTGTCCATCGCTTCATAAGATTCTGAAGGTCAGCATCTAATTCGGCCACTTTTTTGCCTTCCGCCACAGTCCTGATAATAACTCCAAATCCCTTTGGCGTAATACTCCTTACCAGTCTTTTCAATCGATCTTTTTCCTCAGATGATTCTATCTTCTGAGAAATTGAAATCCGTTTGGAAAACGGAACCAATACAATATAGCGTCCTGCTATTGAGAGCTCAGAGCTTATTCGAGGCCCTTTGGTGGAGATGGGTTCTTTTACCACCTGAACCAAAATGGATTGATTGGACTTTACTGCATTGGCAATAGCGCCATGCTTGTCCAGATCTTTTTCAAAAGGAAAATCTTTAAGCGAATAGTCTTTAAGCTTTCCTGTGCTTACACGTTTAATGAACTTCAAAAGAGAGGGCAACTGTGGTCCGAGGTCATGATAATGCAAAAATGCATCTTTTTCGTAGCCAACATTTACAAATGCGGCATTCAGGCCTGGAACTACTTTTCTTATTTTGGCAATAAAAATATCACCAACAGAAAATTTGTTGTCTTCCTCCTCCTTGTGCAGTTCAACTAGTTTTCCATCTTTTAATAAAGCAAAATCAACAACATCTGAACTCGATCTTACGATTAATTCTTTGTTCATATCGTTAATTTGTATCTAACCCAAAAGGGATAGATGGATTCAATAAATTTTTGACACAGGATAAAATCCAGCGAATCTCGTTCTCTGTCCTGGGACATGATCTGAGATTCTATATCAAAGAACGTTTTGTTTAAATCGAAAAAAGTAGTTGAAGAACTACTTTTTCGACTTATTTCTTTTTGTGACGATTGGCGCGTCTACGCTTTTTTCTTTTGTGCGTAGCTACCTTATGTCTTTTTCTTTTCTTACCACTAGGCATAAAACAAGTTTTTATTAATTAGTGTTGGTTGCTTGGTTTAGTCTACCTCAACGTTAGATTTTACACCCTCTAAAAATACCTTGGCAGGTTTAAATGCCGGGATATTGTGTGCAGGGATTTTAATGGTTGTATTCTTAGAAATATTTCTACCAGTCTTCTCAGCTCTGGTTTTTATGATGAAGCTTCCAAAACCTCTCAAATAAACATTATTACCACTCTCAAGAGACGCTTTTACTTCATCCATAAAAGACTCTACAGTTGCCTGAACATCTCCTTTTTCCATTCCTAGTTTATCAGAAATTTTGGCTACTAGATCTGCTTTCGTCATTGTATATTATTTTTTTGTTGCTATTAATTATAAGGGTTGCAAATATATGTAATTTAAATTCAATATTTCAAGCGTAATTAATTAAAATTTAACGGTATAAACTTTTAATTTTGCCCCTTTGCATTCTCAAATCCATGAACTTTCAAAAAGTTTTAATTAACTGGTATTCAAAGCATAAGCGAAATTTACCTTGGAGACATACGAAAGACCCATATCTGGTTTGGCTTTCTGAGATCATCTTGCAACAGACTCAAGTAAAACAGGGCTTACCTTATTACGAAAAGTTTGTTAGGGCCTACCCATCCGTATTTGATCTGGCCAATGAAAGTGAAGAACAGGTTCTAAAGCTCTGGCAAGGCTTGGGGTATTATTCCAGAGCAAGAAATATGCACAGCACTGCTAAGTATGTTGCCTGCGAACTCAATGGTCGCTTTCCTCAGCAGTATAAGGACCTTATATTATTAAAGGGTGTGGGTGATTACACAGCAAGTGCCATAGCTTCTTTTGCATTTAATGAACAAAAAGCTGTCCTCGATGGCAATGTTTACAGAGTACTCGCTCGGTATTTTGGTATTTCCGAACCTATTAATTCAAAACTGGGGCCAACGGTTTTTAAAGAATTAGCCCAAGAACTTATTGAATCGGAAAAACCGGGGATATACAACCAGGCCATTATGGAGTTTGGTTCTCAGCAATGCAAGCCCGCCAATCCAAATTGCCAGGTTTGCCCCCTGAACAAATCATGTGCAGCCCTTGCAAAAGGAACAGTTAAGAGCCTGCCTGTTAAGCTTAAAAAGACGAAGGTTCAGACAAAATATTTTAATTATTTGGTGGTTATAGACCCTCAGAAAAATACTTGTCTTGAAAAGCGAGAAGGCAAAGGCATCTGGCGAAACCTATACCAGTTTCCATTGATAGAGACCCAAAAAAGCCTCCATACCTCTCAATTTAAGGAGTTAATTGAACAATCGAGCTTTGCGAATGCGAATATCAAAGACCACTTTTTGTATAACGAGGAAGATATTATTCATCAGCTAAGTCATCGCCGCCTCTATACAAAATTCTGGATCATTGAGCTGAGATCTCCTTTAAAAAAAGGGATTTCATTAAACGACCTTAAGAAGTATCCGGTACCGGTTCTGATTGCTAATTTTATAGAGGATTTTGATTATAAAAACCTCTAACCGCCGTTTTTTTATTAATTTTAAAAATCCAACCAAAGACTATTCAATAATCTTTAAATTTCAACAAAAACAATGTCTGGAACCTTAAATAAAGTGATGCTTATAGGACACCTTGGAGACGAAGTGAAGCTGCACTATTTTGACGATAAGAACTGTGTTGGCAGATTTCCTCTTGCCACCAACGAAACCTATACGAACAAGCAAACCAACGAGCGTGTGACCAATACGGAGTGGCACAACATCGTGGTTAGGAACAAGGCTGCTGAAATCTGCGAAAAGTACCTTTCCAAAGGCGATAAAGTATACATAGAGGGGCGACTAAAGACCCGAAAGTGGCAGGATGATCAGGGTAAGGACCGTTATTCAACAGAAATACAGTGTACTGATTTTACTTTTCTGACCACCAAAAACGAGTCTTCCCAAAATCAGCCATCTCAACCCGTCTCTCAAAATACAAATTCTGTTGCCGAGCCAATACAAACGTCCAACCACATTGCAAGCGAAATGGAGGAAGACGATCTGCCCTTCTAAGCTATTGACCAAATTTTAGATTTTGGATCCTGAACCCCCTATTTTGCTAATTCTAACTTCGGATGTGTCCAATTCAGTGCTGATTGGGAGTCTTCTTTTATTGATATTACTATTTTGTTCTGCACTTATCTCTGGAGCTGAGGTGGCTTTGTTCTCCCTCACTAAAAGTGATATTGACACCCATTTAGAATCGGGATCGAAACACATGGAGATTATTGCCAAACTTCTGGAAAAACCGAAGAAACTTCTGGCAACTATCCTCGTGGCCAACAATTTTATTAATATAGCCATTGTACTGTTATTTGCCTTTATTGGTGAATACTTATTTCAATCCCTCACCAACCCCATTGTCAAGTTTCTTATCGAAGTGGTAACAGTCACTTTTTTAATACTACTTTTTGGTGAGATCATTCCTAAAATATACGCCAGCAGAAACAAGGTAAGGTTCAGCTCATTTATGGCAAGGCCCATCAATGTGCTCGATACTCTTCTTACACCTTTTAGCGCACCTATGAGGTGGGTAACCATTAAATTACAGGGTACTCTAGGCGGTCAGAAATCCAATTTTAGTGTCGATCAGCTTTCTCAAGCTCTTGAGCTTACAGATCAGGAAGATACAACTGATGAAGAGCACAAAATCCTAAAAAGTATCGTGTCTTTTGGAAACACCGATACCAAACAGGTGATGCGGCCCAGAATGGATATTTTTGCACTTGATGCCGCTTTGGATTTTGATCAGATTCTGCCACAGATCGTCGATAACGGATACTCCAGAATACCGGTATATCGCGACAACATTGATAAGGTCATAGGCGTTTTATACGCCAAAGATCTGCTTCCCCACTTAAAGGAAAAAACTGATTTTAACTGGTTGAGTCTTCTCAGAGATCCTTTTTTTGTTCCGGAAAATAAAAAGCTGGATGACCTGATGGAAGAATTTCAGGTGAGAAAAGTACACCTTGCAGTGGTTGTTGATGAATATGGAGGCACCTCAGGACTCGTTTCTCTGGAGGACATCATTGAAGAAATTGTTGGAGATATTAGCGATGAGTATGACGACGACGATCTGAATTATACCAAACTGGACGATCATAACTATCGGTTCGATGGGAAGACCACACTAAAGGATATTTATAAGATTATTGATCTGGACGATCCCAGCGAGTTTGAGCAGAGAAAAGGCGAGGCTGAAACCCTGGCCGGCTTTGTTTTGGAAATTTCAGGTGGATTCCCCCGAATAGGAAGCAAAATTAATTTTAAAAATTACGTTTTTACTGTTGAAGCTCTTGAAAAACGAAGGATCAAACAGATAAAACTGACCATTTTAAAAACATTAAAATGAAAAAAAGTCTCCTTGCACTAGGACTATTGTTAACTCTTGGCTGTGGAGAGGGTCCACTTCCTAAACCAAAAGCATTTTTAAGGTTGGACTATCCCACACCCCAATACCGGCGTTCGGCTGTACAGGTGCCCTTCAGATTCGACCAAAATACGATTTCGGAAATTTCAAATGATGTAAACTACAATCCGGCCGATGGGTCCATTGGTTTGAACATTGACTACCCCACCTTGAAAGGCACAGTTTACTTGACCTACAAGCCCGTAAAGGACGATCTGTTGGATCTGTTGCGTGATGCACAGAATCTCACTCAGAAGCACACCATTAAAGCAGACGAGATCGAGGGGTCCCTGTTTGAAAATCCTGAACAAAAGGTATATGGTATGTTTTACGAAGTGGGCGGTAATGCAGCTTCCCAATCGCAGTTTTATGCCACTGATAGTCTGAACCATTTCTTAAGTGGATCACTCTATTTTTATGCCAAGCCCAATTACGATTCCATCTATCCTGCCGCTGTTTATCTTAAAAATGACATTAAACACATTATGGAAAGCCTGGAGTGGAAAAATGACGAAACCAACCCATAAAAAAAGCAGCCCATAGGCTGCCTTTTTTCACTCTTCTGTTGTAATTCTTAGAAGTTATACCTCAAACTTGCGTTCCAGGTTCTACCAATTCCCAGATACGAACCAAAGTTGTCCGTCTGGCTGATATATGCCGTATTGAACAAGTTGTAACAGTTTACTCTGAATACAATTGGTTTGCTACCGCTTAAAGAAAAGTTGTAGGTTAAACCAGCATCAAATAAAGAGAAAGGGTCCAAACGCTCTGGCTGGTATACCTCACCTGCCAAAGAAGCCTCAATAGCGTCTTCAACGTTCACAAACTCATAGAGGTCTGTATAAACGTTCCAGTCCATATCAAATGATAATCCTCCAACAATATCAGTGACGAAACCTAGACCAAAGGATGTCTGTGCTGCCTGACCTACCTGAACTCCTGTTAAATCAACCTCACCAGTTTCCACAAAATCACCGGTATCATCGTTCTGAAGTGTGTACGGTGTAGTCCCGTCATACTTCCAGTTACCTAAAGAAGCGTAACCTCTTAAGCTGAAATTATTTTCCCATACGCGGTACTCGAAGTCCATTTCAAAACCATTGTGTACCTGAGTCACATCCGTAAATCTGTATATACCAAAATCTTCATTTGGCAGTTCAGTTCCGAAGGACAGGAAGCGGTTACCCCACTCGGTACTGTACACATCTACGTTGATTCTAAGTCTGTTTCCGGTAAAGCGATAGCCTCCTTCAAAACCGACAATTTCTTCATTCTCTACCTCCGGTTCCAGAAGCGCATTGGAATTCCTGATGTCTAAAAAGACGTTATCCAGAAATGGTTGTCTTGAAAATGTACCTGCATTGGCAAAAATAGAGTGCTCCGGTGTAAAGCGGTAGGCTGCACCACCTTTGACCTGATATCCTACTTTGTTAATCTTTTCAGATTTACCCAAGCCATCAACTCCATCATACTCTATACCAGTAAAACGTCCTGTTCTTTGATAAGACTGTGTAGAAACAGCTCCCTGAGCAAATACAGAGAATTTTTCTGTAGTATACTCTACCTGACCAAAGGTACCAATGTAATTGATATTCTCATGGTAATCAAATTGTGTTCTGTTGGCCTCATCAGCAAAATCAAACAGAGCAGCCCATGGGTCGGCCTCAAATGTCTCTGTGAACACGTAGTCATCAGGACGATCAGTTCTAAAATTATCGACAAACCCATTTAGTCCAAGAAGATCATTCACTTGTCTGAAGTGCGTTCCCTTGTATAAACGACCATCAAATCCAATATTAAAGTTCCAGTTCTCGTTGGCTTCAAAGTTCAGATTAGACAGTAAACCATACCAGTTGTGGTTATTAACTGAAGATCGTCTGATATAAGAATCTCCAAAATTACCAAAGCCGTTCTCATCGGCAGATGCGATGTTATTTTCCTGAATTTGGTCGAAATCAATACCAGCCAAAGGATCGTCATTGTTGTAACGCACTCTTCCTCTACCGAGTCCTCCGGTTCCACCACCACGCCCCCAGGACGCATAAAGTACTGTGGAAAGATCTAGTTTGTCATTGATATTAAAGTCCCAGTTAAGGTTGGCAACAGGCTTGTGGTAGTAGTTGCGTCTCTCGGTGAAACGCGATCCCTCCAAAAATCCGGAGTTTCGGTTGTGCTTTTCACCGTACACCTCATAGGCTTCAAGATCCTGAGAAAACAACTGATCGTGCCATTGAGGAGCACCAGTGATTAAGAAGTTTATCGAATGCTGATCGTTTGGTTTATATCCAACAGAGAACAAATAGTTCTGACCTTGACCGGCTGTACCTTCTGAGTATTTTCTAAAGGCTTGCCAGTGATCCACTAAGAATGAGAAGGCCCAACCTTTATCGTTAACACCGGTATTGTATGCCACAGTTCCCTTTACGAAACTGTCATTACCACCTGTAAATCTTACAAACCCTCCTTGTTGTGATTCGGTAGATTTGGTGACCATGTTCACCGTACCACCCACTGAAGAGATGGCCAGTTTTGAAGAACCTAAACCTCTTTGTACCTGAACAGCGTTGGCTATGTCTGCCATACCCTGCCAGTTAGACCAGAACATCCGTCCGTCTTCTGGAGAGTTCACCGGCTGACCGTTTAGAAGGAATGCCGTGTTGGTATCATCAAATCCTCTTAGGAATATTCTACTATCTCCAAAACCACCGGCCTGGTTGGACACATATACCGAAGGTGTGTTCTTCATGGACTCAGTAAACTCGGCATTACCTGAAATTTTCAACTGAATGTCCTTGCCTTTGATCGTGGATACGGCCACTGGCGTATTTCTGTCTTCTGCAAGGTCAATCACGCCTGTGCCGACAATTACAATTTCGTCCAAAGAGTTATCAACGCTCATATTGATCTGGCCAAAATCAGTATCACCATTAAAATTTAAGGTGACTGTGGCAAAACCAACATAGGTGATTACAATTTTTCCGGAAGGAGCATTGGTTGTAAGTGTAAAGTTACCATCAAAGTCAGAAGTTGTTCCGTTTGACGTACCTTTTTCAATTACGTTAGCACCAGGAAGAGGCGCTTCCATTTCAGAGTCCATTATTTTACCTTTAATGACACTCTGAGCAAAAACCGATGTTGTAAACAACGCCAGCATCGCCATCATGGTTAGTTGTGTAATTTTTTTCATACTTAGAATTTAATTTGGTTATAACGGGGCAAAATTAGGCATAAGTTTCCCTGAAACATTAACTTAATGTTAAGAATTCTAAAGAAATAATTAACAAATAGGAGGCCTTTGAAGAGAATGAAAAAGGGGGTGGCCTATCCAAGAATCCGATGCATGAGCCCCTGGGTTGAACCGTCATGCTCCTTACTAACTTGTCCCTGCTCCATTTCGGATAACACGGTTTTTGCTAATTGCTTACCCAGTTCGACACCAAACTGATCATAGCTGAAAATATTCCAAACAACCCCCTGTACAAATATCTTATGTTCATACATAGCGATTAGTTTGCCTAAACTTTCAGGTGTTAACTTATCAATTAGTATAGAGGTAGTTGGTTTATTACCTTCAAAAACTTTAAAGGGTCTCAATCGCTCTGCCGTTGCTTCTGGTGTTTTCTGATGTTTAAGTTCAGCGTATACCTCATCATATGACTTACCGTTCATCAAAGCCTCTGTCTGTGCCACATAATTTGACATTAATTTGAGGTGGTGTTCCCTGTTACCATGAAGGGATTGTGTGAAGCCAATAAAATCGGCCGGGATCAATTTGGTTCCCTGATGAATTAACTGAAAGAAAGCGTGCTGTGCATTGGTTCCAGGCTCACCCCATATGACCGTACCTGTTTGATAATTCACCCGTTTCCCCGATCTATCCACACTTTTTCCATTACTTTCCATGATTCCCTGCTGCAGATAGGTAGCAAACTGATTTAAATACTGCGTGTAAGGAATGATCGCCTCACTTTCTGATCCGAAAAAGTTGTTATACCAGATGGTGAGTAAGCCGGCAACAACGGGAATATTTTTTTCAAATGGGCTGTACCTGAAATGATCATCCATCTTAGAAGCACCTTCGAGCAATGCTTCAAAATTACTGAACCCCAGGGCCAGGCTAATAGATAATCCTACGGCGCTCCATAAAGAGAAACGTCCTCCTACCCAGTCCTTCATTGGGAAGATATTGTCCTCAGCGATTCCAAAAGCCTTTACACTCTCAATATTGGTGGAAACTGCGACAAAATGTTTTTCAATAGCTTCTTCCGGAAGGGTCTCCAAAAACCAGGATCGTATGGAGATCGCGTTAGACAGGGTCTCCTGTGTAGTGAAGGTTTTTGAAACAATCACAAACAAGGTCGTCTCGGGGTTGAGTCCCTTAATGATCTCCCGATAATGGTCACCATCTACGTTGCTTATAAAATGAGTGTTCAAATGGTTTTTATAAAACTGTAAAGCATCTACCACCATTGCCGGCCCCAAATCCGAACCTCCAATGCCAATATTTACGATGTCGGTAATGGCTTTTCCGGTATACCCTTTATGTTGAGCAGTGATTACCTTCTCTGAGAAGGTTTTAATCTGATCTCTGACCTCATATATACCCGGAATTACATTTTTACCGTCTACGAGTACCTTCGCATCCTTCTTGGCCCTTAAAGCTGTGTGCAGCACTGCTCTACCCTCTGTTTCATTGATGATTGCTCCATTAAACTGCGCCTCTATGGCCTCAGATAGTTGTAAATCATCTGCCAGTTTCAGAAGGAGCTCCATGGTTTTTCCATTCATTCGGTTTTTAGAAAAGTCCACATAAAAATCTTCCCACTGAATGGTCAGTTGTGCTGCCCTCAGGGGTTCTTCCTTAAATAGATCTTTTAAATGTTTGGATTCAATTTCTTTGAAGTGCTCCTTAAGTCGATTCCATGTTGAGGTGCCTGTAGGATTGATTCTGTGCAATGTCATTTATTTTGTGGCCTTAATTTCAAATTCTTCTTCTGTAAGATCGCGCTCTTGCCAAGGTGTGAACTCGATGGCATCCAGCCTATCCTTAATAGGATTCATATAAGTCAAAAACCGGGACTTCAGACTATCTGAAATAGGTTTAGCTTCGGGTAACTTTTGTTTAAAGGGGTCTACCTGTCTTCCATTTTTCCAGAAGCGGTAACACACATGAGGCCCACCTGTATTACCTGTCATTCCAACAGTACCGATGACATCCCCTTGTTTAACAAATTGACCCACCTTTACTTTAATCCTTTGCATGTGCAAATACTGGGTGTCATAGGTAGCGTTGTGTCTTATCTTTACGTAATTACCGTTACCCCGAGTGTAGCCAGCTTTAGTTATGGTACCATTTGCAGTAGCCATTATAGGAGTTCCTACTGGTGCTGCAAAATCGGTACCTCGATGAGGGCGCCTCTTATATCCGTAATAGGCAATGCGTCGATTTAGATTGTAGCGTGAGGAGACCCGTCCGAATTTTACGGGAGATTTTAAGAAGGCTCTCCTCAGATTTTTGGCATCATCCGTAAAATAGTCTACGATCCCCTTTACACTATCGGTTGCAAATTCAAAAGCGTACAAGGGTTCATTATTATGTTCAAAATAGGCCGCTTTAATCTTATGAACGCCAGCATAGATGGTATCATCAATGTATTTATCCACATAAATGGCCTTAAACCGATCGCCTTTCTGAAGCCTGCGAAAATCAATAGTCCAGGCGTAGATATCATCCGCCATAATAAATGCAAGTCTTGGACTCAGCCCCTGATCTTCCAAAGTCTCGGAAATACTACTATTAATGATGCCCGTAGCAATACGTTCAACATATTTAATGGGCTTTCTGCTGGTATAGGCATGAATGGAATCTTTAAAATTGATTACCACGTACTCTTCCTTGTTTGGCTGGTAAATAAACGATACAGGGACTTCCAGACTGTCTTTGGAGCACAACAAGGTATACGGCTTGCCCACCTGTAGTTTTGTAATGTTAAAGGTATCCTTGGCTTTCTCCGCGATTTGAAAAATTTTGGGGTATCCAATTTTATTGCGTTCAAGGATGATCCCAAACGTATCTCCTTTCTTTATGGTATCCCTTTTAACGACAAAGTCATTTAACTTAAAACCAAATTCATAAACATCTTCTTCAACGGCCACGGCCAATTCCTCACTGGGTTGGATCTCAGGTTCTTTGATGTCCTTTTTACAAGACCATAAACAAATAACCCCTAAGATGACCAGTCCAGTTAACTTAATTCGCATTAATGATTATTTAAACGTTTGTTCCCCAATTTTCAAGTTCTTCTTTGGACCATAAATCTGGAAAAAAGATCCTCCTTTGATACTTTGGATGCATGTACTTTTTCCAGTCACTCCCACCTGTGGCGTCTCCATCTCCAAGTCCGCTTTCAATGTAATGGATGGCCGTGTTATAATGAGCCATTACCCAGGTGACATTCACGGTGTAATCGTAATGCCTCATGGCTTTTACCAGCGACTCATTTTTTTGGTCCTCTGGTGGAAGCTCTTTAAAGCGGGTCCAGAGGTTTCTGGAATTATAGGATTCCATGAACCTTAAAAATGCTTCTTTATAGCGGCGCTCAAAATTAATTAAAAGTGTTGATTTTTTGCCTGTTTTGTGATCCTTTCCTGCAGCCTGCCAATATAAATGCTCATAAGCATGTGTGTAAGACGTATCTCTGTTGATGGTTTCACGGAATCTGTAGTCAATTAAATTGATCAACTCGGTAGAGGCAAACTCAATCAGGCGGTATTGGGCACTTTGAAAACCGCTGGCAGGGGTGAGGGTATACCTGAATTTCATATACTGCTCTACTTCCATGCCCTCCCGCATAATATTGAACGAGGTGGTGAGCATATCAAAATAGCGACTGATGCGCATCATTTTAGACTCGAAAAACACCACGTTCAGATCCTGCTGATTGGCTACCTGCTCTATCTCCCAAAGGATCATTTTAAAGATGAGTTCATTGATCTGGTGATAAGCAATAAAGACCATCTCGTCAGGCAAGGTAGTCCGTTGAATTTGAAGGTTGAGAAGCGCATCGGTCTGTATGTAATCCCAATAGGTTATGGGTTTGGAGTACAGCAATCCCTGTAAATGATCCTCTGTGTCCTGACCCATCAGATCAAACTTCTGTTCAAGGGCGTTCAGCAGGTCCTGGTGTTTACTCAAGTCTTTTGCCATTTACTAATCATAAATAATTTGAAATGGATGCTTCAATCCCTTAAAGGCATCTAAATCAGCACGTAGCGACCCAACGGCCAAATCGGCCTGAATTCTTAGAGGTAGTTTATTTTTATCTGCAGAGACCCACAAGGTTAAACTTTCTTCCTCTTTAAACACGCGACCCGCCAGCACATAAGGCCTGAACTTGTGTGTATTAATCTTTCCAAAATCGGTCTTAAGGGTATCTGTGCCAAGGTACTTTAATTTGAATGCGTAGTTCTCTTCGTCGAAAAACATGTTCAAAGAAATACTTTCACCCACGGATACGTCATTAACATCGTAATTGTTTCTAAGGTAATAATATGCAGACACCATGTCCTGGACATCCTTGGTGATGGAGATCGTTTTTTTGTAATTTTTCTTTTTATTGTGCACCAGAGCCTCCTGATCCTCGTGATCAAAGGCAATTTCAATATCCTTCGTGTAGCCTCCCTCATCGATCTTACGGATGAACTTATAAGGTTGCCCTGTTGCACTATCAAAGTAGCTCTCGTATCGGTCGTTCACCTTAAAAAACCAATTGATCATTCCGGTGGTCCAGCCCTTACCTATAACGTGGTAGACATCCTTACCGTTATAATTGGTTTCAGCAACTGAGAGCGTCGCATTACCCGCCTTAAGCCATCCGCTGTAGCTCATTCTAAACCTAAACCATTCACCATCTTTGAATGCACTATCTTCTTTTTGTATGCGGCCAGGCATTAACATAAAAGATACTAATACGAAGGAAAAAAGGGCTTTCATGACTGTAATTTTAAAAGTATAAGCGTACTGGCGTGAAAGTTATTGTATTACGGATTGTCAAATATCATTCCAAAGTTAAAAAAAGAAAAAACTCTAACTTTCGTAGTTAGAGTTTTAGTTAAGATTTAACACAATCTTACAAGGTTCCTCTTTTGGCTTGCTCGCGTTCTATAGATTCAAACAAAGCTTTGAAATTTCCGGCTCCAAATCCTTTAGCTCCCATTCTTTGAATGATTTCATAGAAGAGGGTTGGACGGTCCTCAACAGGTTTCGTAAATATTTGTAAGAGGTAGCCTTCTTCATCTGCATCTACCAGTATAGACAATTCCTGAAGCTTTTTAATATCTTCTTTCATTATATCCATATGTGAGCCCAAACGTTCAGGGATCATATCGTAGTAGGCCTGCGGCGGCGGAGGAAGAAATTCAACCCCTCTGGCTTTTAGCTCAGCTACAGTTGCTACAATATCATCGGTGGCAAGGGCCAGATGTTGGACCCCCGGGCCTTCATAAAAATCGAGATACTCTTCGATCTGCGACCTTTTAGCCGCCTCAGCCGGTTCGTTTATCGGAAACTTAATTCGTCCGTTGCCGTTACTCATGACCTTACTCATCAGAGCCGAATACTCTGTATGGATTTGTTTATCGTCAAAAGAGAGGAAATTGACAAATCCCATCACCTCTTCATACCACTTCACCCAGGTATCCATTTCGCCCCAACCAACGTTTCCTACCATATGATCGATGTATTTTAAACCAACAGGTTTGGGATTGTAGTCACTCTTCCACTCAGTGAACCCGGGAAGGAAAAGACCTTTGTAGTTTTTACGTTCGATGAACATATGAACGGTCTCCCCGTAGGTGTAAATTCCGGATCGAACGATCTCACCATCATCATCTGACTGCACTTCTGGTGCCAGAAAGGACCTTGCTCCTCTCTTAGTGGTTTCTTCATAGGCCTTCTTAGCGTCCTCGACCCAAAGGGCAATGACCTTTACCCCATCTCCATGCTTCACAATGTGTTCATTGATGGGGGATTTACTGTTGAGTGGGGTGGTTAACACCAGTCTGATCTTATCCTGCTTTAAAACATAGCTCACCTCATCTCGAGACCCCGTCTCCAGTCCTTTATAAGCAAACGATTGAAAGCCAAAAGCAGTTTTGTAATAGTGAGCGGACTGCTTGGCGTTACCAACATAAAATTCTACATAATCTGTTCCTAACAGGGGTAAAAAGTCCTGAGCTCCTTCAAATATTTTTTCCAGTCCATATTCAACTGACTTAACTTGTTTTGACATAATATTGATAGATTTAATAGAAAAGAGAGACGAGAAAAGAGACGATCAGAGTTTGTTTTGAAAACTCATGGCCATCTTTTGACATTCAGCAATCTTTTCTTCAATTTGTTTTAATTGTAATTCTGTTATTTAGTTTCTTTTTTCAGCGACAATGAGCTGAGTTTCCAGCTCAAATGAAGACCCTAAGGCAATGTCTATAAAATGAGAAAAGGACTTGTCCGTTCTGGCAGACCCCTCAGCAATATTGCTCGGTATTGATACAGAGCACCTATTAATCTGAGTTGTGAGACCAATTTTCTCATTATCAGGAAAACTTAGGCTTAACTCAAAAACCAGAGTCGTAATCTCGATCCCAATTTGCCATATTTTTAAGTTTTTGTAGTTATGCCTTTTCATCCCCGCGCTAATCTTTTATCTCAGTTCTCTTCTCTCTTTTCTCTTTTCCAGACTCTCATTCCAACCACGACTTGTAGTAATCCTCATCAGCTATTTTCAATGCTTCTTCCGTAATCATCAGAGGCTTAAAGGTATCTACCATGACCGCCAGTTCATCTGTTTTTACTTGTCCTATACTTCGCTCCATAGCACCGGGGTGCGGACCGTGAGGAATACCGGCAGGGTGCAATGAGATATGGCCTGCAGCAATGTCGTTTCTGCTCATAAAATCACCATCGACATAGTACAGAACCTCATCACTGTCAATATTACTGTGATTATAAGGTGCCGGAATACTTAGTGGATGATAATCGTATAATCGTGGCACAAAACTGCACACCACAAAGGCATCGGTTTCGAAGGTTTGATGCACCGGTGGGGGTTGATGAATACGACCGGTAATTGGCTCAAAATCATGAATGGAAAACGCATAAGGATAATTATACCCGTCATAACCCACCACATCAAAAGGATGCGAAGCGTAAATCATGTCAAAGATCTCATCTTGCTTTTTAATCTTGACCAAAAAGTCCCCAGACTCATCATAGGTCTCAAGTGCTGCAGGACGTCTAAGGTCGCGTTCACAAAAGGGTGAATGCTCAAGCAATTGACCAAACCAGTTTCTGTAGCGCTTTGGGGTGTATATTGGTCTGAATGATTCTACAATAAACAGTCTGTTCTCTTCAGAATCAAAATCAATTTTGTAAATGATACCGCGTGGGACCAACAGATAATCGCCATATTTAAAATCCAGATTACCAAGGTGCGTTCTCAAGGTCCCGGAGCCTTTGTGAACAAAGATCAGCTCATCGGCATCGGTGTTCTTGTAAAAATAGTCCTTGGTCGAAGCTTTAGGCGCCGCAAGGATGATATTGCAATCGCTATTGGCCAAGACCACTTTACGAGAATCGAGATAATCATTTTCCGGAGGCACCTGAAAGCCTCTGAAACGATACGATTGCATGTTATTACGCCTGGCTATTTTTGGCGCAACGCTGTACTGACCCTTAATTTCCTTGACCTGAGTAGGCCTTTGTACATGATAGCTATTGGTGTACATACCGTCAAAACCAATGGTCCCAAATAATTGTTCGTAGTAAAAACCACCTTTGGGGTTTTTGAATTGTGTATGTCGTTTAGGAGGAATTTCTCCCAATTGATGATAAAAAGGCATGATTTGCTATTTAAATTAAAAACTCTGACTTGAGGCTTGGGGCGCGGCCTGAACACAGGCCTTGGAATCTAGCAACAAAAGCGTCCCAGTAAAGCAATCACTCGGGATTCCTTTTGATTAAATAATGAAGTAGTATTTTAAGCCCTTTAAATTGCATTCTCATATCTCAAATATCTGAATTTTTTCTGATATAATCGTCAGGTGGGTCTTCTAATGCGCTATTTTTTTAGAATGTCATGGGCCGCGCCTATCCAATCATGGATGCTCGTTTTTTTGGTGTCAAAAGCTCGGTTGAGCCCACCATAGGGCTTGTACTTTTTAATACTTGTCACTTTGAAAAACCCGATCACCGGGGTATCAGTCGATGCAGCCAGATGCATTGTGCCGTTGTCAGGAGTAATGAACAGATCGGTTGCCTCAATAAAGGCGGCCATTTCTCTGAGGTCCTTACTGTAAAGGTTAGGTGCTGTGAAATTGATTTGGGAGGTGTTTTCGATAGGAAGTAACTCAACAATATTATGCTCGGGAAATTCTGTTTTGAGCTGCTTGTAAAAGGGCATCCACCAATCTGAGGAGTAGATCTTATTTCCGGTGGCATTGGTAAATAAACAAATGGTAGGTCGGTCATTGCCAACAAGGTCTTTTAGAAGTTGTTTACCTTTTTGTTGCTCATCAGCCGAAAGCTTTATGTTCAATTTAGGAACCTCTTTATCGTTCAGCTGATAGATCGATGGATCTAATGCCTGACGAAAGTCGTACACAGCATACTTGGCTATGTGCTGAAACTCCTCAGGAAGTGAAGACATCTCTGTTTCCCGATCTCCAAAGACCTTATAGGGAGCTCTGGCAAGCTTGACGCAAAGATTTCCGGAACTTGAATATTTATCCCCATTGACGACCAGGTCGTATTTTCTTGCTTTCAGCTTGGACCAAACAGAGAGATACTTTAAAAGATGCTTGAAGTGCTCCTTTGGCAAGCTGATGATCTGATCTATCGAATCGTAATTTTGAAAAATGGCGAAGGAGGCGCCACCTTTCACAAACAGATCAATTTTTGCCTCGGGGAAGGTTTGCTCCAATTCCTGAATAAGTGGGGTCATCAGCAACTGATTCCCCAGGCGGTGATTTGGTCTTGATACAAGAATTCGCTTAATTTTTTTAGGGGAAACATCAATATGTTTGTGATGGTCTGCACCCTTTACCATGCTTCCGGTGAGGAAGCCTGTAAAGCGTATTCTCATTTTTTTAATAAAAGGAGATTCCTTCATAAAGTCTTATATGAAAATGCAAATTAAAACCAAAATCCGAGATTAATCCACCAGAAGCCGTCACTTAGTTCTGGCGACTTGGAATATTTTAGCTCAATAGGCCCGATAAAGGTTTCTACAGAGTAGCCTATAGAAAAGCCCGTATAATCAGGAGTTGTGAACCATTCTCCTGTTTCAAAAATATTGTCTTCGATATTGGCCATGTTGATCACACCCACCAGATGGTGCTTTCTAAAGAGCTCATAATCAAATGTTAGAGCAGCCTTTATGAAACTATTCCCTGTCAAGGCAAAAAAATCGTAACCGTAAAAACCAGAAAAATTATTCACGAAGTTTCGGGCATACCCTCCAATTGCGAAATCAAGGGAGGTGGTGGATAGGTCTCCTAGTTTAAAACCTCCTGACGTCTCTGCCAGAATTGAGAACTTATTTATACTAAAGGCATAACCAAAATCTGCTTTAGCGATAGAAAACGGCCTGAAGTCGTTATTGAAACTGGAAGCCGTCAGATACCAGTGAAAATCACCATCCAGATAAAACCCGGTGTTTGGAAAATAGGCATCATCCATAGTGTCGAGGCGCAGGGTCCCGAATAAACTGAGATAGTCAGTGTCCTCAAAGACAATCTCATCATTGTTGGGGTCTTCTCCTATAAGCGTTTCGGTCTTTAAAGTAAGGTGCTTGTGTTCTACACCCAGACGTAAGGAGAAATCTTTGACAAACAGGGTCTGTACATAAAACTGATTCGTCCAGTCCCTGAAATCTGCATCGATCTTATTGACCTCATTGAGAACTGAGCTATTGCGTTCAACCAGGAGATCGGCACTTATTTTTCGCTCAAACTGATTATAGCGGGAATTGATACCCAGACTCAGGTAAAACCCCTTATCCACAAAATAATCAAAATCGTATCGAATATTATCTCCCAGTCCTATGTCTAGCGATGCTATATCGTTATTAAACAAGAGTTTCTTCTTGGTGAGGTTCACCAGCACTGCACTTCTGTAAAGGTCGTCATAGTGTGCCCCTAGTTTAATGAACGCCCGTCCTTCAGACTCAATGAGGTGGATCTTTAAATCCACTGATTTGGGATCGTCAAGGGGTAGCAATTCATACCGAATAGTCTCAAAATTATTGGTAGCCACCAAATTGGTTATTCCTTCGTTGATGTTGGCAATGGTTACCTTCTGACCTCCTCTTAATTTTAATTTCCCAATTAAATAGGAGCGGGTGTAGTTTTCATTTCCTGTAAAACTAACATTGCGCAGATGCAAGGTATCCAAAGGTTGGGTTTTGATTGGTGTACGTTCTGTTGCTACACGGCGGGATAATTTCTTTAAAGCAACATAATTAGCCAAAGCAGCATTTTTCCCACTTTCAATGATCTTGTCGCCTTCATCAAAAGAAACCACTGTAAAACCTTCAATATCGGGCTTGATGTAGATGTCTGTCAGTTCCGCCTTTTTCTTCATATCATTAATGGTGCGGTAGTTGTTTATTTGCACCAGAATATCTGTGGCTGACTTCAGTGCCTCACGGTCTCTTAGTTCATCCTGTACATCCACCCCTATGATGAGCTGCATGCCTTTGTCTTTGAGCAACTCTATAGGGTAATTGTTGGTCACCCCTCCATCGATGTAAATATCATCCCCAATAACAACCGGCTGAAACAGGGAGGGGAAAGCGCCGCTCGCGGTCACAGCTTCTGCCAGGTTTCCTTTATCCAGTACTACAGCTTTGCCTGTTTCTATGTTAGTTGCCATACAGAAAAAAGGAATGGGCAACTCTTCAAACCGATTAATACCATTCACGGGCAGCATGAGTTGATACAACAGATTGTAAACATTTTGTCCTCGAGATATGCCGGAAGGCAGATTGATCTTAAAATTATCGAAGGGTAAACTAATGATATAGCGCTCATCATTGGATCGTTCGTACATGGATTTTGAGGCGCGTGGATACTCATCATTGATGAGTGTATCAAAATCCGTAGCTGTAAAAATAGAATCGAGTTGCTTCCCAGAGTACCCTGAGGCGTAAAGCGAGCCAATAATCGCACCCATACTGGTTCCTGCAATATAATCTACCTTGACATCGAGGCTGTCCAAAACTTTCAAGACCCCAATATGTGCAAAGCCCTTAGCACCACCACCACTCAAAACCAGGCCCACTTTTGGCTCCTGTTGCTGCTGAGCATACAGATTTGCATGCATTGTCAAACCTCCTGACAGCAGACACAGCAGCAGGATGCAACTCATAAGGCCATATGGTATTTTAGGGAACATTTTTTACCTGATGATAGTGGTTGTATATTTTTGCAGCCTTGGATTTACCGACCACATCCTCCAGCTCATCCAGTTTTGCATTGGCTATTCGTTTCACACTTTTAAACGCTTTCATCAGCTGCACTATTGTCTGTTCGCCAACCCCATTAATGTATTCCAATTCGGTCGTCAGGGCTCCTTTGCTGCGTTTATTGCGGTGGTGTTCAATCCCAAAGCGGTGGGCTTCGTTTCGGAGATGCTGAATGTTTTTTAGCGTTTCACTCTTTTTGTCCAGGTAGAGCGGCACCGGATCATCCGGATAAAACAACTCTTCCAAACGCTTGGCAATACCCAGGATGGCAATTTTTCCGCGTAAGCCTAATCCATCCAGGCTTTTTAAGGCCGATGACAACTGCCCTTTTCCACCATCGATAATGATAAGCTGAGGTAAGGGCTCATCTTCCTCCAGCAAGCGCCTGTAACGCCGGTGCACCACCTCTTCCATAGAGGCAAAATCATCGGGACCTTCCACAGTTTTGATGTTAAAATGACGGTAGTCTTTTTTACTGGGCTTGCCATTTTTAAAGACCACGCAGGCAGCCACCGGATTGGATCCCTGTATATTGGAATTGTCGAAACACTCAATGTGGCGCGGTTCTTTAGACAGCTTCAGATCCACCTTCATTTGGGCCATGATGCGATTGGCATGGCGATCCGGATCCACGATCTTTATCTGTTTCAGGCGATCCATACGGTAATACATGGCGTTGCGCCTAGAGAGGTCCAGTATTTTCCTTTTATCTCCTAATTTAGGAACGGTCACTTTTAAATCTTCTCCGAGGTCAAGGTTAAAAGGAACATACACCTCTCTGGATTGCGAATGGAACCGTTGGCGAATTTCTGTTATGGCCAGACTCAGTAATTCTTCATCCGTTTCCTTTAGTTTTTTCTTGAGTTCAAGCGTGTGCGATCTAATGATATTTCCATAAGACAATTGCAGGAAATTGACATAAGCATAAGTCTCATCACTAACGATGGAAAACACATCCACATTGCTGATCTTTGGATTCACTACAGTGGATTTGGCCTGATAGTTCTCAAGGATGTCCAGCTTTTCCTTGATCTTCTGTGCCGATTCAAACTCCATGGCCTCGGCATGCACTTTCATCTGCGACCGAAATTGCTGCAGGGAATCTTTAAAGTTCCCCTTTAAAATGGCTCGGATGGCATCGATATTAGCATGATAGGAAGCCTCGGTTTCCAGCCCCTCGCAGGGCCCTTTGCAATTCCCTAGATGATACTCCAGGCAGACCTTGTATTTTCCTGCCTCCACTTTTTCTTCTCGCAGATCGTAGTTGCAGGTGCGGAGTTGGTACAATCCCTTAATGAGGTCCAGCAGGGTGCGGACTGTTTTCATGCTGGTGTAGGGGCCAAAATACTCCGATCCATCTTTAATAACGCGTCTGGTGGGGAAGACTCTTGGAAAGCGTTCGTTCTTAATGCAGATCCAGGGATAGGACTTATCGTCCTTTAGCATCACATTGTATTTAGGTTGATGCTTTTTGATCAGGTTGTTCTCAAGAAGCAAGGCATCCGTTTCGGTCGCTACCACAATGTGTTTGATGGTTGCGATATTTTTTACCAGCATTCGGGTCTTCCCATACTCATGATGCTTGGTAAAATAAGAACTTACCCTTTTTTTGATGTCTTTGGCCTTCCCTACATAGATCAGCCGCCCATCTGCATCAAAATATTGATACACACCTGGCTGGTGTGGCAGGGTTTGTATTTGGACATCAAGGGAAGATTGAGACATATCTCAAAGGTAATAAAACCGTTTCTTGTATCATCTTATTAACTATATTTGCCCACTTTTTTTTAAAACTCATAAATGACCCAAAAAACCATCATCGGCCGAATCGACCGGGTTGATTTTCCGATGTTAGGCTTGCAAAACATCGATGTGAAGATCGATACCGGTGCTTATACCTCAAGCATTCACTGCTCGGAAATCTCAGAAAAAGACGGGATCCTGCACTGCTCGTTTGACAGTGCCGGTCACAAAAACTTTAACGGACTTCCTTATCAGTTTACCAGTTACGGTTTAACAGACGTCAAAAGCAGTAATGGATACGCTGAAAATCGTTATAAAATAAGAACCGAGATACAGATCTTTGGAAAGTGCTACCCAATTGACTTAACTTTAAGCACCAGAGACGATATGAAGTATCCTGTTCTGATCGGTCGGCAGTTTTTAACCAAGAGGTTTTTGGTAGATGTAGACCGAACGTTTGTATCCTATAAGTACCAAATGCATGAATATAGTTATACTGTCGCGAAACGCTAACCTATACTCTACCAGACGACTTGTTGAGGAAGGTATAAAACGAGGTCACGATGTGGAGATCATTGACCCCCTTAAATGTGACATCATTATTGAACGTGAAAAACCTACCATCTATTACAAGGACCGATACCTGGACTACGTGGATGCGATCATTCCCAGAATTGGAGCCTCGGTGACCTTTTTTGGTTGCGCTGTGGTGCGGCAGTTTGAAATGATGAACATATTTACCACTGTTTCCTCAGATGCCATCCTGCGTTCCAGAGATAAACTGCGCAGTTTTCAAAGACTGTCCAAGGCGGGGATAGGAATGCCTAAGACCGTTTTTACAAATTATTCCAGAGATGTCGTGGAGGTACTAGGTCATGTTGGTGGGCCCCCGGTAATCATTAAGTTACTCGAAGGCACACAAGGACTCGGGGTTGTTTTGGCAGAGACCAAGAACGCAGCGGAATCTGTTTTGGAAGCATTTAATGGGTTGCAAGCCAGAGCACTGGTTCAGGAATATATTGCGGAAGCCAAAGGTGCCGATCTCAGAGCCCTGATTGTGGATGGTCAGGTAGTAGGAGCCATGAAACGCCAGAGCAAAGAGGGTGAATTCAGGTCTAATTTACATCGGGGAGGGTCCTCCAACTATGTGCGTCTCACCGAAGATGAATTAAAACTGGCGATCAAGGCTGCCCGAGCACTCAAATTACCTGTTTGTGGGGTGGACATGCTACAATCCCGTCGAGGACCGCTCATTATGGAAGTGAACTCCACACCGGGTCTGGAGGGTATTGAAGGAGCAACAAACAAAAACATCGCGAGGGCCATCATCACCTTTATAGAACGCAACAGAAAGTAGTATGAGCGAAAAGGAAGTACTTGAGATCCTTGGTGAGAAAATTTATTTGGGCAAAAGCGCAACGGTCAATTTTAAAGTGGCTAAGCTTCATACGCAAAACCGCATTGACGTCCCTGTGATCATTGAACGCTCAAAAAAACCGGGGCCTACTGTGTTAATTACCGCAGGTATTCATGGTGATGAGATCAACGGCGTGGAAATTGTGCGTCAGATTATTGCAAAAGGAATCAACAAACCCAGAAAAGGAACCATTATCTGTATTCCGGTGATCAATGTTTTTGGGTTCATCCATATGGATAGGGAATTTCCAGATGGCAGAGACCTAAATCGGGTCTTCCCCGGAAGTAAAAGCGGTTCCCTTGCCAGTAGGGTTGCATACAAACTAATGAAGGAGGTGGTACCTTACGTCGATCTTATACTAGACTTTCATACCGGTGGGGCAGATCGCTTTAACGCTGCACAAATCAGAATTGATAAGAAAAATTCAGATCTTATTGAGCTGGCAAAAATCTTTGGCCCTCCTTTTTTGTTTTATTCAAAAAATCTTAAAAAGTCTTTTAGATACAGCTGTCAGAAATTGGGCAAGCCTCTACTACTTTTTGAAGGAGGCAAGTCATTTCATATCAATAACAGTATCACTAACAGTGGTGTAAACGGTACCAAAAGGGTTTTATCTCATTTGGGAATGCTGGCTCCAAAATTTAAAGTTTCTCGGCCCAGAAAAGACTGTGTTGTCATTGAGAGCAGCAAGTGGATCCGTGCCCACTACTCAGGCATGTTCAGGGCCGTTGTTAAAGTAAATACGGAGGTGAACAAAGGGGACATCCTTGGTCATATTACCGACCCTTATGGGAGCTTTAATCATTTTGTAAAAGCACCAAACAACGGCTATATTTTTAATGTGAATGAAGCACCCATCATTTATCAGGGAGATGCCATCTTTCATATTTCTACAGCCCTGGGACAATGAACAAATCCGAACTTCGAAAAAAATACAAGCTGCTTAGAGCCTCTTTAAGCGAAGATGAGGTCGAAGACCAGAGCCTCGATATTGCCAATCAGCTTTTGAAATTGGATATATGGGACCATTCCTTTTATCACATTTTTTTAAGTATTCCCCGACATAAGGAAGTCAATACCGAATATCTTCTTAATATATTTTCCGGGAAAGATAAACATATTGTGGTCTCAAAGAGTGATTTCAAAGACCACACCATGTCTCATTTTCTACTCACCGATGGAACAAACCTCCTGGTCAACAACATGGGCATTCCTGAGCCTGAGAATGGTCTCCCTGTAGAGGTATCTGCAATTGATGTGGTCTTTGTACCCCTGCTGGCATATGATGAAAACGGACATCGGGTCGGCTATGGGAAGGGGTTTTACGATCGGTTCTTGAAATCCTGCAGACCCGATTGCTTAAAAATTGGTTTAAGTTTTTTTAAAGCGGAGACCTTGATTTCTGATGCTTCTAAGGACGACATACCGATGGATTTCTGCGTTACCCCTAATAAAACCTATCGCTTTAACTCAACTTTTTGAGTAATTCTATTTTAGAGTTGACTGCAAACAATTGGTAGAGGCGCTTTTGGTACATCTTAATGGTGTTGACACTTACGCAAAGTGCTTCTGCCGCTTCTTTATACGACTGCCCGGAAAGAAAGGCTTTCAAGACCCCAAATTCTCTGTCTGAAAGCTGTAGGCTAAAACGTTCCTGAACTTGGGCCTTACTCAATGTCTGTTTTTGAGTTTCAGACTGGTACTTGTGCAAGGCCAGATCTATATTCACCTTAAGGTCTCTGCTGTTAAATGGCTTTACGATATAACCATAAGGTAAGGTACTTTTTGCCCTGTTTAAGGTCTCATCATCGGAGGAAGCGGTGAGATATACAAAAGGCAGTTGGTATTTGTTCTTAATAATGTCACCAAGATCGATACCCGAAAGGCTGCCTTTGATATTAATATCTAAAAGTACCAGATCCAAATCTGGATGGGCAATGGCATCCAGTGCCTTGTCCCCATTCATAACAATGTTATGCACCTTATGCCCAAGCTCCTCAAGGCAATATTTGATATCTTGTGCTATAAGGGCTTCATCTTCTACAATTAAAATTCGCGCATTCATAAGACTTAATTCATCAGCTATTGGTTCTTGAAATTTTATAGGATTTAAAGGCCATGAGTATGATTGTCCCTTCTGTATTTGTAACCGTCATATCTCCATCTAACTGCTGGATTAAAGAGTTTACCAACTTATTTCCAAAGGACAAGGGGTTTACCTTATTTAAGTCGTAACCTTTACCATTATCGGCCACCACGAGCTGCAACTCCTTATCTACTTCTTTTAACTGAATCGTAATAAGGCCTTTTTGCTGCGGCTCAAAAGCATACTTAAGTGCATTGGTAATAAGCTCGTTAAGTATCAACCCCAATGGAATTAAAGTATCCACATCCACGTTAAGTGCTTCAATGTCTGTTTGAAGAACAATGTCTGAGGTGTTGATATTGTAGGTGTCAAATAACTCATTGCATAGTTTTAACAAATAGGTTTCCGCACTGACATCGGTGATGTTCTCTGTCTGGTACAAGTCCTGATGAATCAAGGCCATGGAGCGTACCCGGTTTTTACCTTCATTGATGGCTTTAAGCGCCACATCGTCTGTAATACTCTGGCCCTGTAAAGTGAGCAAACTAGATACCAATTGTAAATTGTTTTTCACTCGGTGGTGAATCTCTTTTAATAAGAGATTCTTCTCACCCAAAGCTTTTGCCAATGCTTGTTTCTGTTTAAAATACTTTCGAATAAGAACGTATAGTACAATTGCCAAAACAGTAATAAAACCGAGTGCTAGGGCCCCAATAAGGATGGTTCTGTTTTTGCGACTGATAAGTAATTCTGCATTCCTGTTCTCTAAATCTAATAGCTCAATTTGCTGTTCTTTCTTTTCTGTCTGGTAGGCAATTTCAAGCTCATTAATGGCATTTCTGGATTCTAAATTGGTTAAGCTATCGTTAAACCTCTTGAAGTTTTCCAGACTTTCAAAGGCTTTTTTGTAATTCCCTGTTTCTCTATAGGCCCTAGTCCATACCTTGTAATTTTGCACTTTATCTCTTAGTCCCATTTTTTTAAGTTCGGCGTCGCTAATGCTTTCAATAATGGCAACGGCAGCCCTTTCATCTCCTTGCTCTCCCCGAAAATCGGCCATAAGTCGTTTGGCAACTATTGAAATAGACGGCACGTCTATGTCCTCGGCAATACTAACCGCCTGTCTTCCGTAGTAAACTGCGGAATCTAATTGCCCTTGTAATTGATGAATAGCGGATAGGTTGTAACAGTTGTTGAAGCGGGAATAATAATCATTCTCAACTTCCCCAATTTTATAGGCTTTACTGTAATAATACCAAGCAGAATCGAACTGCTCAAGCTTTTGAAAAATGATGGCCTTATTGGTGTAAGCGTTGGCCTCCTGATCCTTTCTTGCTATCTGTTTGGACAATTTAACGGCTCTGTCCAAATAGGATTGTGCTTCTTTGTGTCTGTTGATTTCTGAAAGTAAGTAACCCAATTTATTGAGGGTGATAACTGTTCCTGAAGAATCCTTCATTTTTTCATACATCTTTAAGGCCTTGGTAACGGCTATAGAGCTTTTATCATAGTCACCCGTGTCTGAAAACAGGTTGGCTTTTGCTAGATTCACAGCTGCTACACGCTTAAAATCGCCCTTGTTTTCCTGATACGCTTCGTACTTATCAAAGTAAGATGCACTTAAATCGAATTGATTCATATAGCGATAAAGAACACCATAGTAGTACCAAACCGTGTCTTCTTTGTGTTTTTCGGCAACAGTATTATTCATGGCCTCTATTTGCTCGAGCAGCTCGAGGCCCTTCTCTGGTTTGGTACGTTTTAACTGCCAGACACTGTCCAGTAGCTGATTGATGCGCTCTTTAAAAGGGTCTGTTTCCTTGTTTTCCTGAGCGGTCAATGGAAAGCTCATTAACAGCAAAAAGCAAAAGCTCATAAGGCTGTTTCTGTAATGTGCTACCGAATATGTTTGAGGTTGTTGCAATTTAAAGTCGTTTTATAAGATTTTTTAAACCATCGTATACCGCTTCCAAAAACGTCTTGTGGTAGTCAAGCTCTTGTTTTCGGGAATAGTTTACCTGACGATTGATCTCTATTAAGTCTTTGGCAATTTGCCCAAGAGCCAATTGCTGGTCAATAGCCAATTTTGTTAATTGATTACTACTATTCATAAACAAAGGAATTGTGGGGCTTTTTAAAATTAATCAAAAAGATCTTGTTTTACAGCATCTTCCAGAGCATCCTGCTCATTAAAGCGGATCTCCAAATCGAAGGCCTGCTTAAAATAGCTGCAAACGGCAAAGACCAAAGTAGCGACCAGAAATAGTACAATGCCTATGGTCCACAATTTGAACAAGAACAGAACACAGCTCACAGACAAGGCCAAGGCATAGAGTTGGTGGTGTCTGCAAACTTTAAAGCGCAGGTTTTTAGAAGGACTTTTGTGGGCTGTAAAGGAGCGCTGGGTAGGAAATAATTTTAGCTCTTCAAAGATAATTGTGACTTGCATGACAAAAGGTATTAATGGTTAATGGTATCAAAAATCTATCATTACAAACACCCCACCTACACCCAAATGGGTGGTTTTTGACAGGTTGGGGAGATTTTTTTAAACCGAGACCTTGAATAGCAAGATTTTGAGCTTAAAACCCCCTAATTGCCTGCCTCAGATGTTGATATCCCGCTGGACCTATGCGTGAGTCCCAATAAAACTTACGATTTCAGAATCTAGTGTAAGCCCTTAGGAGAAGGCTTTTTTATTAAATAACAAGAGGGCTGCTATTCCAGAAGTAATAGCCACATCTGCAATATTAAAAACCGGGTCGAAAAAAGACACATAATCCCCTCCGATCCAGGGGATCCATTTGGGAAGCTCACCACTCCATAATGGGAAATGCAGCATGTCTACTACATTACCGTAAAATAGACCTGCATAACCACCATTAGAGGGTAGTATTTCGGCTAACTGTCCATAGCTATCACTAAACAGAATCCCATAAAAAACAGAGTCAATAATATTTCCCATGGCTCCGGCAAAAATAACGGCAATGGAAAGGGCAAGTACCTTTGATTTTCCGGTTTGGATCACCACAAACAACCAATAAGCTATGGCCAGTACCGCAGCAATCCTAAAAAGGGTGAGCATAAGTTTAGCAGTATCGGTTGCAATAAAGGGAATAAAATCTGACAGCCGCGCTCCCCAGGCCATTCCTTCATTTTCTACAAAAACAATTCGGAACCAGGAAAACAGTTCCAGATCCTCATAGAGTTGAAAATGAGTTTTAATGTATATTTTCGAACATTGATCTGCTAAGAGAATAACCGCAATAATAATAGCAACGGATCTAAAATTCATTGCTTAATTTTTAGATGTTGCCTCAACGTTTATGTTTCCTCTGATACTTTTCAAATAGACTGTAGCATCGCCCTTGAGGGCAGGATCTATCCTTACTGAACCATTGGTTGATTGCGCATCTACCTTCCCCGAACTGATACGAAGGTCCATATTGCCTTCCACCGTTTCTACCTTTATGTAGTCCGACTGCCCTTCAAAGCTAAAGTTTCCGGTTTGCAGCACCGCCTGAAGAGACTTCATTTTTCCAGCAGCGCGCACATTACCAACATCACTCGCAACATCTATCTGTTTTCCTTCAGGGACGCGAAGCGTGATGGCCGCAGTAATTATTTTATGAGCATTGCGTTTATCGTCCGGGATGCTAGACAAGCCAGATGGGCCAAGTGCTATTTTAAATACATCCGATTCCTTTTTGCTCAGAACCTTAAAAGCATTACCGTACTCTCCGTCTACCGTAGTTTGCAGCAGGATCTGATCCTTTGACCAGGTCTGAATTTCAATCTCGAATATCTGGTCTCCGTTTAAAATGATCTTTTGTACGGACGAAGCATCAAAGGTGGACATGGTCCGATTTTGAGCCAAGGACCACCCTCCTGATAAAAAAAGAAATAAAAAAACCCCGAAATAGCCGATCCGGGGTAAGGTAAAGCGGTTCATATGTAACTGTTTATTCTTTTAAAGAGACCTGAGTCCAACTATTTTTGCATATTCTTAGCTTCAATGCTCAATGTAGCATGCGGCACCAGTCTCAGTCGTTCTTTGCTAATGAGTTTACCGGTAACCCTGCATACCCCATAGGTTTTGTTTTCAATTCTGATGAGGGCATTTTTTAAGTCTCTTATGAACTTTTCCTGTCTGATGGCGAGTGCCGAATTGGCCTCCTTGCTCATGGTTTCACTGCCTTCTTCAAACGCTTTAAAAGTTGGCGAGGTGTCATCGGTACCATTATTGTGATCGTTCATGTATGCACTTTTGATCAATTTCAAATCACGTTCAGCTTTATCAATCTTTTCCTGAATAAGCACGCGGAACTCCTCTAAATCTTTATCGGAATATCTGTTGTTTGTATCTACTGCCATAATTCTAGTGTTTTTGGATAAACAATCTGGTACTCACCCCGTCGAAGTCAATGTCAATACCTTTGTTTACCCGATCCATAATTTTTAAGTCTTCGGTTAAGGTTTCAGATTTGATATACATCTCGTTGGAAGCGATGGCCAACTCCACATTGGGGTCTTTCTGAAGGGCTACATCAATGCGGTCAGTCACCTCAAATCCAGAATCCTTACGCAGATTCTGTATGCGATTTACCAGTTCTCTGGCAATCCCTTCATTGCGCAATTCATCAGTGATGGAAACATCCAAAGCAACAGTGAGTGCTCCTTCATTTGCAACCAGCCAACCTTCTATATCCTGAGATGTAATCTCTACATCATCCAATCCCAAAGTAATATTTTTTCCGTTAATCTCAAGCATCAGACTTCCTTTTTGCTCGATTTTTTTGATATCAGCTGAATTCAATTCGTTTATAGCATTGGAAATCAATTTCATATCTTTCCCAAAACGAGGCCCTAACCGCTTAAAATTAGGTTTGATCTTCTTCACTAATATATCTGATGCATCCTGCAACAACTCGATTTCCTTTACATTGACCTCTCGTTTGATCAATTCGGCCACAGCTTCAATCTCAGTTTTCTGAGCCGGAGTATCTACCGGTATCATGATCTTCTGGAGGGGCTGACGTACCTTTATTTTTTCTTTTGCCCTCAGCGATAGAACCAGCGACGCAATGGTCTGGGCATTTTCCATTTTACGCTCCAGCACTTTATCGATCATCTGCTCATCTGCAACTGGAAAATCAGATAAATGGACGCTTTCAAAAACCTCTTTGGCAGTAGCTTTATTTAAATCCAAATACAATCGATCCATAAAGAAAGGTGCGATGGGAGCACCGAGTTTTGCCAAGGTGACCATGCAGGTATACAGGGTTTGATAGGCAGAGATCTTATCGGTCTGATAGTCTCCTTTCCAGAACCGCCTTCTACTTAAGCGTACATACCAGTTGCTTAAATAATCCTGTGTAAAGTCTGAAATGGCTCTCGCCGCTTTTGTGGGTTCATATTCGAAATAATACTGATCTACCTTTTTGATCAATGTATTTAATTCAGATAAAATCCAGCGATCCAATTCTGGACGCTGCTCAAAAGGTATATCTGCTTCCTCGTAGGTAAAATGATCTAAATTGGTATAGAGGCTAAAAAATGAATAGGTATTGTATAAGGTGCCAAAGAACTTACGACTCACTTCCTCTACACCTTCCAGATCAAATTTCAGATTGTCCCAGGGATTGGCATTACTAATCATATACCACCTTGTGGCATCAGCTCCGTATTTTTTAAGGGTGTCGAAAGGGTCCACTGCGTTACCCAAACGCTTGGACATTTTCTGGCCATTTTTATCAAGCACCAGTCCATTGGAAACCACATTCTTATAGGCCACCGAATCAAATACCATGGTAGCAATGGCATGAAGCGTATAGAACCATCCTCGGGTCTGATCAACTCCCTCTGCAATAAAGTCGGCCGGATAGGCTTTATTCTTGTCAATCATATCCTTGTTCTCAAAGGGATAGTGCCACTGTGCATAAGGCATGGAGCCTGAATCGAACCATACATCAATAAGGTCCGCCTCCCTTTTCATGGGTTTACCCGTCTCAGAGACCAGAACGAGTTTGTCCACTACATTCTTATGAAGATCCACCAGATCATAGTTAGTCTCGTTCATGTTTCCTGGCTCAAACTGTGCAATGGGATTACTCTTCATCACTCCGGCTGCCACGGCTTTATCGATCTCCGTTTGTAATTCTGCAACAGAACCTATACAAATTTGTTCTGTTCCATCCTCCGTTCTCCAGATCGGAAGAGGTATTCCCCAAAATCGCGAACGCGATAAGTTCCAGTCATTAGCATTGGCAAGCCAGTTACCGAAGCGTTTTTCTCCTGTAGATTTGGGCTTCCAGTTTATGGTGTTATTCAACTCAAACATCCGGTCCTTCATATCGGTCACCTTAATGAACCAGGAATCCAG
Source organism: uncultured Winogradskyella sp. (assembly GCA_963966315.1). Classification (GTDB taxonomy): domain Bacteria; phylum Bacteroidota; class Bacteroidia; order Flavobacteriales; family Flavobacteriaceae; genus Winogradskyella_A. Next base: position 39,653 of record CAWZYX010000002.1, read on the forward strand.
AGGGTAATAAAGGATGGGCTTATCTGTTCTCCAGCAATTGGGGTAGCTATGTTTGTACTTTTCAACCTTAAAGGCCTTGTTTTCGGTTTTCAGAACAATGGCCAGCTCTACGTCTACGGAGCGTTCAGGAGCTTCGCCCTCCTTATAATACTCGTTCTTGACGTATTTACCTCCAAGACCATCACCTACTTCAGGTCTAAATCGTCCCTGAAGGTCTACCAGAGGAACCAAAGTACCATTCTCATCCTTAACCAGCATAGGAGGTACTTCAGGAGTCACCTGCTTGGCCACAAGGGCATCATCAGCGCCAAAAGTGGGTGCGGTGTGTACAATGCCGGTACCGTCCTCTGTGGTTACAAAATCACCTGGAATCACTCTAAAAGCGTTCTCTGGATGTTCATAGGGCGAGGTGTATTTTAGAAGTTGTTCATAGCGGATCTCTACCAAATCGGCCCCTTTGAACTCTTTTAAAATTTTAAATGGAATTTTTTTCTGATCTTTCGTGAAATCCAGCAACTCATCTTCTGATTCAACCTCAACATACTTTCCTGTAAACTGTTTTCCTACAAGCGCTTTTGCCAGGATCACCTTAATTGGTTCGAAGGTATACTGATTGTATGATTGCACCAATACATAGTCAATTTTTGGCCCTACGGTTAAAGCTGTATTACTTGGCAAGGTCCATGGCGTGGTGGTCCAGGCCAGGAAATAGATATCTCCGTGATCTTTTAAAAATTCAGGTAGAGAATCTTTCAGGGCTTTAAACTGTGCCACCACTGTGGTGTCCGTCACATCTTGATAGGTACCAGGCTGATTTAACTCGTGTGAGCTCAGTCCGGTTCCCGCTTTAGGCGAATAGGGCTGAATGGTATAGCCTTTGTACAAAAGACCCTTGTCATAGATCTGCTTGAGTAGCCACCAGACGCTCTCCATGTATTTGGATTTGTAGGTGATATAAGGGTCATCCATATCTACCCAATAGCCCATTTTTTGAGTGAGGTCGTTCCAAATATCGGTATAACGCATCACTGCTTTCTTGCAGGCTTCGTTATACTCTTCTACACTGATTTTGGTTCCGATATCTTCCTTAGTAATGCCTAATTCTTTTTCTACACCCAACTCAATCGGTAAACCATGGGTGTCCCAGCCAGCCTTGCGCTTCACCTGAAACCCTTTCATGGTTTTGTACCTTGGAAAAATATCTTTAATAGCTCTTGCCAGGACATGGTGTACCCCGGGAAGCCCATTGGCAGAAGGGGGACCTTCGAAGAAGACATAAGGCTCCTTACCCTCTCTTGTAGTGACACTCTTATTAAATATATCGTTCTCCTCCCAATAGTGCAGAATTTCCTCTGCCACTTTTGGTAAGTTAAGTCCTTTATATTCAGGGAACTTTACACTCATTACTCGCAATTCTAATAAGGTTGCGAAAATAGTGATTTTTAAGGAAATAATGGAGTCTTAATTCAAGGAGTTTAAGTAGTAATCAATTTTGGACTTTTCTTAATGCTAATGATAACTATTGGGTTTTTATAACTATTTCAGTTCCGGAACCATCCCAAAAATGAAAGTGGACTTTAAGCCGAAGATATCAACCTGAACAACTCAGATCATGAACCATAAATCTTGATTTTTCACTGAAAAAAATGGACCATTATGGTAAAAGCCTTTGGTAACTGGAAAAAAGAATTACAGTATGAGAAATTCAGTTAATTCTTCAACCTTGGAAATTCGTTGAATTCTAATCTTTGGATTCTTTATGGATATCTTACTAAACTTAGACACAAATATGGTTGAGAATCCGAGTTTTTCAGCTTCTGAAATGCGTTGCTCTACCCGCTGAACCGGTCGTACCTCACCGGAAAGCCCTACTTCAGCCGCAAAACAATAATCTGTTGGAATGGGACTGTCTTCATTGGAAGATAAGATCGAAGCTACCACTCCCAGATCAATGGCCGGATCGTCAACCGTAATACCGCCTGTGATGTTGAGAAACACATCTTTGGCGCCCAATCGAAAGCCGGCACGCTTTTCCAAGACAGCTAAGAGCATATTCAGTCGCTTGGCATTAAAGCCAGTTGCCGATCGTTGTGGGGTCCCGTAGACAGCTGTACTTACCAGGGCCTGTACCTCTATCATAAGAGGCCTCATTCCTTCAAGAGTAGCCACAATGGCATTACCTGAAAGGTCTCCATCTTTTTCGGAAATCAACAGCTCTGAGGGATTAGTGACTTGCCGCAGTCCGGATCCCTGCATTTCATAAATACCTAATTCATTGGTGGACCCAAACCGATTTTTGTGAGCCCGTAAAATTCTGAACACATGATTGCGATCACCTTCAAACTGTAACACCGTGTCCACCATGTGTTCCAGGATCTTTGGTCCTGCAATATGCCCGTCTTTGGTAATATGACCAATCAGTAATACGGGAGTAGCCGTTTCCTTGGCAAACTTGATCAGTTCGGAAGTACATTCCTTGATCTGAGAAATACTGCCGGCAGAAGATTCGATATAATCACTGTGCAGAGTCTGTATGGAGTCGATAATCACCATCTCCGGTTCCAGGGTCTCGATCTGTTTAAAAATATTCTGTGTTTTGGTCTCGGTAAGAATGTAGCAATTTTGACTATCTGGATCTACCCGCTCTGCCCGCATTTTTATCTGTTTCTGGCTTTCTTCTCCTGAAACATAGAGCGTCTTGTAAGGCAGTTGCAGGGCTATTTGCAGCAGTAAGGTACTCTTTCCAATTCCAGGCTCCCCTCCTAATAAGGTGAGCGATCCAGGAACCATACCGCCACCCAATACGCGATTAAATTCTCCATCCTGCATATTGAGGCGTGCTTCCTGAGACATATCAATCTCATTGATGCGTAAGGGTTTACTAGCGCGTTTCGGCTCCGAAACAGAGGCTGCTCTCCAATCGGTCTTATCGGGTTTCTGAATGACCTCCTCAACGATGGTGTTCCACTGCTTGCAGGAATTACACTGCCCCTGCCACTTAGCGTACTGGGTACCACAACTCTGACAATAAAAAGCAGTCTTTACCTTAGCCATAAATTCGTCGCTTGCATGAAGTTTTCGAATAGAGAACTAAAGTACTATAATTTTAGATTCCGGATTTCAACCAACCGAAAATTGTGATGACTTTAATCACCAAGAATTTCATCTGCCAGCGCATGTAGCGATTGGACTTCAAATAAATATAAATTCCTTCAAAGTAGTAATCGGTTGTAAACGGCGCTTTTCTAGTTCTCCTCATCTTCTTTCTGCTCTTCTTCCAGATCCTCTGTAACAAGGTTTATTTCTTCTACCAGCGACATAATATACTCTTTATCAATAACAGGAGAATCTCCCATATTAAGTGCTTGCTGATATAGCTTTGTCGCCTTTTTTCTTTTGCCGTTGCGGTCTGCATGAAGTGCTAAGTAATACACCCCCTGAGGTGACTCCGGATGCAGCTTCTCAGAAAGCCTTCCCAGTTTTAGGATAGATTCTAAATCCTCTCTCTGTTCGGCTATTTCTGCCACTTTCCCAATTTCTTCTTCCGTAATTGGCTTTTTTATTCCGAACAAATGTTCGATATGCTTGTAGCGCTCAATAAGATACTTGTCAAGAGTACCATCATATGGCAATACCTTTTCCTGCAATTCTTCCGGGCTTAAAGGCTTATAAATATCAAACATTTTGTCGAAGGCTCTGGATATAGCGCTGGTCACCAAAGTGTAATGCGATTCTTCCGAAAAATCATCAAAATGATAGGTAAGCTGGGGGTTTTCCAGGTCCAAAATACCTTGATGCACCTGCATTACAGAAGCCCTAATATTCGGTACATCATTATCCGATGTGGCCATGTAAAAATAAGCCTCGGCATTTAAGCTGTTCATACGATTAATCATCTGTTCTCCTATACTCCCTTTAAAATCAGGACTGATTGCCACATAGGCTTTAAAATCGAAATCCTCCTTGAGAAGAAATGAGTTAATAAAATTGCCCATTAAATCGTGACCTACCGCTACACGGAATTGGCTTGTTTTGTATTTAGCATCTAAATAAGGGATGAGCTCTTTAGAGACAAATTGATGAAACCTAAAACCGGATTCTGTGGGAAGACCGGTTACCTCATCATAGTACCCATCGTAAAAACGGTTTTCTCCCTGAAGGATCCCAACAATGATGGACCCGGGCATGTCGTCAAAATACGTTTGGAAATCGGTATGACCAGCAACAGGCTCAAATAAATAATCCCCATCAAAAACAATGATCAAAGGATACTTTAAATCTGAAGCTTCGTCATAATTATCAGGAAGTTTAACTTTTATTGTTCGGTGACTGTTGAGCTTGGCAGATGGGATCTCTTCGGTTAATACCTGAGCATCAAGGGAGACTACCAGCATAAGTAATATCAGAGAAAGACAAGTCTTTTTCATGGGTTACAGGTTTGATTTGGGACTCAAATATAGGATAAATATCGTTAAAGCGTATTTTTTTTCGACGAAATGCACTTATCGCTTAAGTTCGTCTTGTAACTCATACATTTTTTCAAGCAATACATCTTTATCTATAAACTGCGAGGGTTCCATTAACAAGCCAGACTGGTATCGTTGTAATGCCCGTTTGAGATTCCCTGACTTTTCTTGATACATGCCACTGTAATAGGCACTTAACATGGAGTTTGGGAACTCCTTTCTTACAAGTCTTGATAGTTTTTCAAGTGATTCGAGATCATCTTTTTTGTTGGATGCAGCAGCAATGGCGCGAACATCGTTCTCGATTAACTTTTTTTCAAAACCATAAAAATATTCAATGTCCTCGTATTTTTTAATTAGATAATCATACGGAGAACCTTCGTAGGTGAGAATTTGCTCTTTGTATTCGGCCGCATTGATGGGCTTGTAAAGATGAAAGATCTGATTCAAAGCCTTTGGAATGCTCCTCCCAACGAGTGAGTAATGATTTGCATCCTCAAACAGATCGAATTTATAATGAAATTTAGTGTTTGAAATTGTGTCTAAATTTTTGTGGAAGGATTCAATTGTTTCTTTAAGCCCCGATACATCATTATCGGCTGTTGACAAATAATAAAAGGTTTCTTCGTCCAACGCAGGCAAGCGCTGAAGTAGACGATACTCCATCTCAGGTGCAAGATCTGGACTCATCAGAACAAATGCTCGAAACAAAGCAGGACTTTTGAACAGATAGTAATTGATAAAATTAGCACTTAGATCATGTCCTACAATTATTTTAAAATCAGATATCTGATAATTGTCCTCTAAATAGGGCATGAGTTCCATGGTAATGAACTCAAAGAAATTAGCTCCTTCATGCGCGGGAAAAAAGGTTTCTTCGTCATAAAAGAAATCCTCCGTTCGTGTAGAGGCCTGAGAAATGCCTACCACGATGCAGTTGGGAATATCTTCCCAGTAAGACTGATAGTCTATATTTCCTGCTATAGGCTCAAATAAATAGTCGCCATCGAGAACAAGAACCAAGGGGTATTCTGTTTTTTGTTCCGGGTCGTAATTTCTGGGAACCTGTATTTTTAATTGACGAGATCCTTCCAGTTTACCGGATTCAAAGGTTTCGTAAAGGGCTTGGGAAAAAGCAGATGAAGTAAGTAGCAGGGCAATAACTACCGTGATGAAGGTTTTCATTTGATGAAGGCTTCCGTTAGCTAAGGGCAAGTTATGAAAAAAACTAAACCTTTTTTAATTTTCGATTGTATAAAGGCAGATAAAAAAGTGACGCACCTCCTATTAAAACGGTCACAATGGTATGTGTCGCCCACATAATCCATCCAAAAGCACGACTAGGATCTTCCGGTATTTGATACAGCGTGAAGGCAATGACCACCGCCTCCGGATAGGATCCTATCCCTCCATTTGTTGCAGCAATACTGAAACTGGCCAAAATGAAACCCAGAAGAAGTGCGCCCATGGAGATAAAACCAAGATCAGGTAAGGCCAATGTGGTTATATAAAACATTAGCACATACATGATCCAGATAAACAATGTATGAGCTATAAATCTCCATTTATTTTTCATCCTGAAGATGCTTAGGACACCTTCCAATAATCCTTTAAGAAATGTCCGAATTCTTTTTGCCAATTTATGGTCAGATCTTCCAATAAGGTAGATACTGCCAACAAGAACAACCAAAGCTATCAGGAGTATGAAAATAAATGAGGACCACCCTATTCGTTCGGAAAAAAAATATTTTAAAAAATCATATTGAAAAACCATGGCCAAAACAATGACAACCCCAAGCATAAGAGTATCTGCTACACGCTCGGCTATAATGGTTCCAAACCCTTTTTCAAAAGGTATGCCTTCGTAGTTTGCAAGAATGCTTGCTCTGGCAATTTCTCCAGCTCTAGGAACAGTAAAATTGATCAAATATGCCGCATAGACAGCCATAAAACTATTTGCAAACCTTGGCTTGTAACCCAGTGGTTGTGCCATGTACAACCACCGTTGGGCACGAGAGATATGACTTAAAACTCCGAATAGAATACCCAGCGCTATATATAAGGGGTTGGCGCCTCTGGCATAATCGATCAGTTCTCCAATCGAAATTTGGCTTAACGAATACCAAACAAGAACCAGTCCAATAAAAAGTGGTATGACAATTTTTAGGATGGTCCTGTTTTTATTTGTCAAGATCTTATTTTAACAGATTGGTCTCCTCGTCAGGAAACACTAATGAAGGTTTAAAGGATTTTGCCTCTTCAAAATCCATCATTGCATAGGCAATGAGTATTAATACGTCACCAACGGCCACTTTGCGCGCAGCTGCTCCATTGAGGGTTATTTCACCTGTGTTTCGCGAACCAGGGATAACATAGGTCTCCAGGCGCTCACCATTGTTATTATTGACAATCTGAATCTTTTCACCTTCAATAACATTGGCTGCGTCCATCAGATCTTCATCTATGGTAATACTCCCTATATAATTTAAATCCGCTCCCGTACATTTTACGCGATGGATTTTAGATTTTACAACATGAACCCACATAACTTCGTTTTAATTATTTAGAGCAATATTATCGATTAACCTTACATTTCCGGCAAACGCAGCAATAAAAGCCCTGTATGTTCTGTTTTTGTTTATATTCACTATTGGCTTGAGTGTTTCCGCGTCTGCAATTGTAAAGTACTCCAAATTTAACAATGGTTCTTCAGCAAACTGAAATTCTACCCACTTCATCACTTCAAGTACATTTTCTGTGCCAAACTTGCTTTTGACAGATTGTAACACCTTATAAATCAATGGCGCCGCTCTCCTTTCTGAGGCATTTAAGCGTTCATTTCTGGAGCTCATAGCCAAGCCATCCTCCTCTCTGTAAATAGGGCAGGGTATGATCTGAGTGGGTATTTCCAGTTGTCTGACCAATTCTTTAATGATTAGCAACTGTTGGTAATCCTTCTCGCCAAAATAAGCTCTGGCAGGCCTGACAATTTCGAACAGTTTGCCAACAATTGTACCAACACCGTCAAAATGTCCTGGTCTGAACTTTCCCTCCATCTCTAACTCAAGACCACCAAAGTCGAACTGCCTGGTTTGCAGTCCCTGCTCATATAAATCCTCGTAAGAAGGGGCATAAACAACCAATGATTCTGAATGTATGGCCTGGAGAATTGTGAGATCAGCAGAGAGGTTCCTTGGATAATTTGAGAGGTCTTCCTGATTGTTGAATTGTGTTGGATTCACAAATATACTCACCACCACCACGTCATTTTCTGCCCTGCATCTTTCAACCAGAGAAAGATGGCCCTGATGCAATGCCCCCATAGTCGGTACTAAACCAATCGATTTCCCGTTAGAGACATATGGCACAAGTGCTTGTTTTAGCTCAGATTTAAAATGAAATAATTCCACTGCTATCCTCAAAATTTTGAGGGTGCAAACTTAATATAATAAAGGCAATCTGCATAAATTTTTGTAATTTTGCATGTTTTTTACATTCAAAAATCTTAAGAATCCAGTTTATGAAGGATAAACGCATTTTATATGTCTCCTCAGAAGTCGTTCCTTATTTGCCCGAAACCGAAATTTCGTCCATGTCGTTTGAAGCACCTCGTATGGTGAACAAACAAGGTGGACAGATTAGGATTTTCATGCCAAGATTTGGAAATATAAATGAGCGAAGGCATCAACTTCATGAAGTGATAAGACTCTCAGGAATTAATCTGGTTATAAATGATTTGGACATGCCCTTGATCATTAAAGTAGCCTCCATTCCAAAAGAGCGTATTCAAGTGTACTTTATAGACAATGAGGAATATTTTAAACGAAAAGCAACCTTAACCGACGAAAACGGACAGTTGTTTTCAGACAACGATGAGCGGGCCATTTTCTTTGCAAAAGGAGTTATTGAGACTGTTAAAAAGTTGAATTGGGCTCCTGATATCATCCACGTTAATGGCTGGATGGCATCACTGCTCCCACTCTATCTCAAAGAATACTATAAAACCGAACCTTTGTTTAATGACAGTAAGATTGTGACCTCTGTTTATAATCAGCCGTTCGAGGGTACTTTGGATAAGAACATGAAAAAAAAGGTGAGCTTTGATGGTCTTGAAGACAAGCACATTGCGCTACTAGACAAGCCAAACTACCTGAACCTCATGAAGATTGCCATCGATAATTCCGATGCAATCATTCAAGGATCTGAGTCATTGGATCCTGAGCTCAAGAAGTACTTTGAATCTGCCGACAAACCTAAACTCAGTTACTTTTCCATTGAAGAATTTGCAGAGCCTTATTCCGAGTTTTATCAGAATGAAGTCCTGGGTTAGTTCTAACAATTATGACAAAGAGAATAAAACACTTACAAACCCTGGTTTTGCTGGGTGTAATCATTACATTATTTATTGGTTGTAATAACGAATTCATTGAATTGGATTCTGATATCATCAGCAGAGATATTGCGACCAATTTTGACATTGATTCCATAGAATACGAAGTCGTGGCATACAATCTACCACTTGGGCCTGTGCGGACAAATGGGCTTCCCATTAACCATATTGGTTTTTATGAAGATGCCACCTATGGAAAGTCACAGTACAATTTTGTAACACAACTCAGTCCGTCAAGTTTTGATCCAAATTTTGGAGATAATGTTGAGATCGATTCGGTGATTTTTTACATGCCTTATTTCAGTACACTTGATGGGACAGATGATCTGGGAAATAATAAATACATTGTAGATTCCATTTTTGGTGATGGCCCAATCGACATCACCATTTACGAGAACGACTATTTTCTGAGGGAATTTGATCCGGGAGGGGATTTTGATGAGCGTCAGGTGTATTACAATAACCAGTCTACCTCTGAGACAGATTTTATCTCAGATGAGCTGCTCGAAGGAACCATTATTCACGATACCACAAATTTTGAGGTATCAAAAGACCCGATTTTTCTAACGGATGCCGAGGGAGATACCACCCAAACACTGCAGCCGGGAATACGGTTTAAATTGGATACCTTATTCTGGCATAACAAAATAATCGCCAAACAGGGATCGCCTGAGCTAGCCAATTCCAATGCCTTTAATAATTATTTTCGTGGTATTTACCTGAAAACAGAGACGGTTGACGATAAAGGCACCCTTATAGGTCTGAATTTGCAAAATACACTGGCTAATATTACTATTTATTATACCAGTGATATTTCCGAGGAGAATGAAGACCGTCTTCAATTCACCTATGACATTAATTTTTTTGGAAATCAGGTTAATTTCATTAAAAATGAATTTGGCAATATCATTCCTGTGGGCGACAAAGAAACCGGGGACGAACGACTCTATTTAAAAGGTGGAGAAGGGAATATTGCCGGTATACGCCTGTTCCCGGGGGAAACGGAGGATGACAACAGTATTCTTGAGGCCTTTAAAAATAATTTTGCAGAGTATGAAAACGGTGAGTTTCAAACCTCTAAGAAACTCATTAATGAAGCACGTCTGGTGCTTTACGTCGATCAGCAGCTCGTTTCAGGCAATGAACCCGACAGGATCTATTTATACGATCTGGATAATCATCAACCAATTGCCGATTATGCAACTGATGTACTCGTGAATGCCATTCCAAGGTTGTCTCTTTCTTCTCACTTAGGGGTTTTAGAAAGAGAAGGCGATACGCCAGATGGAGATGGGATCAGGTATATCCTAAGGGTTACCCGTCATTTGAGCAATCTGATTGAAAGGGACTCCACGAATGTTAAACTTGGGCTGGCTGTATCTGCAAATGTAAATATAGAGAACGGGGCAGATCAGGGAGAAGTGCAAGCGATAGATGATTCGGAAAATCTAGTACCTTTAAGCTCCATTGTTTCACCCCGCGGAACGGTTCTTTTTGGTAATGCAAGTAGTGATCCCGAAACCAGGCTCAAACTCCAGGTTTTTTACACCTGCATCCGAGATAACGGAGATTGTGACAACTAAAAAATTAAAATTCTAATGTGCGGAATTGTTGGTTATATAGGACATAGAGAGGCTTATCCTGTTATATTAAAAGGCTTGCAGAGGCTGGAGTACCGCGGTTATGATAGTGCCGGTATTGCATTGTACGACGGAACAAGCATCAAGCTATCAAAGACAAAAGGAAAAGTCGCAGATCTTGAAAATAAAATCAAAAATTCCATCTCTACAAAAGGCACCCTGGGTATAGGACACACCAGATGGGCTACTCATGGTGAGCCGAATGATATTAACAGTCATCCACACTATTCGAATTCGGGTAATTTAGTGATCATTCACAACGGGATCATAGAAAACTACGAATCACTTAAGAAAGAGTTACTTAAAAGAGGATACCGTTTTAGCTCCGATACTGACACCGAGGTACTCATCAATCTGATTGAGGACGTTAAGAAAAATGAAAAAGTAAAACTTGGCAAGGCGGTACAAATAGCCTTAAACCAGGTGGTGGGTGCTTATGCCATTGCAGTATTTGATAAAAACAAGCCTAATGAAATAGTGGTAGCTCGACTGGGGAGCCCACTTGCCATTGGTATTGGAGAGGGAGAGTTCTTTATTGCCAGTGATGCATCCCCTTTTATCGAATATACAAAGAATGCCATCTACCTTGAAGATGAGGAAATGGCGATCATTCGCAGAGATAAAGAAGTAAAAATCAGGAAAATCACGGACGATGCTTTGGTCGATCCGTATGTGCAGGAACTACAGATCAACCTCGAGCAAATTGAAAAAGAAGGATACGATCACTTTATGCTCAAAGAGATCTACGAACAACCAAGGGCCATATTAGACACCTTCAGAGGTAGGTTACTGAGTCGGGAAGCCATCATAAAAATGTCTGGTGTTGAAGACAACATGAAGAAATTCCTAAATGCCGATCGCATAATTGTTGTGGCATGTGGTACTTCCTGGCACGCAGGTTTAGTCTCAGAATACATTTTTGAGGATCTTGCCAGAATTCCTGTGGAAGTGGAGTACGCCTCTGAGTTTCGCTATAGAAACCCTATCATCACGGAAAAAGACATTGTTATCGCTATCAGTCAGTCTGGAGAGACAGCCGATACCCTTGCAGCCATTAAACTAGCCAAGTCCAAGGGAGCCTTTGTTTTCGGGGTCTGTAATGTTGTGGGCTCCTCAATTGCTCGCGAATCCAATGCCGGTGCTTATACACATGCGGGACCAGAAATTGGTGTGGCTTCTACCAAGGCCTTCACCACGCAAATCACCGTTTTAACCCTTATGGCATTAAGGCTTGCCAGAGCCAAAGGCACCATCTCCAGTTCAGATTACCGACATCATTTAATTGAGTTGGAAGCAATTCCATCCAAGGTGGAGGAAGCCCTTACCTCAGATGCCTATGTAGAAACCATAGCCGATATCTACAAGGAAGCCAGAAACTTCCTTTACCTGGGAAGAGGTTATAATTTTCCTGTGGCATTGGAAGGAGCTTTAAAACTTAAAGAAATCTCATATATCCATGCTGAAGGCTACCCCGCTGCAGAAATGAAACATGGCCCCATTGCCCTAATCGATGAGCACATGCCCGTAGTGGTTATCGCTACCAAGAAAGGTCATTATGAAAAAGTGGTGAGTAATATTCAGGAGATCAAATCCAGAAAAGGGAAAATAATTGGAATTGTCACCAAAGGGGACAAAAGTGTAAAAGAGCTGGCCGATCACGTTATTGAAGTCCCTGAAACTTTGGAGTGTCTCAGTCCATTGCTCACTACCATTCCACTGCAGCTACTGTCTTATCACATCGCCGTCATGCTTGGGAAAAATGTAGATCAACCGAGAAACCTGGCTAAATCAGTTACTGTCGAGTAAGCAAAACCCCAGTTATTTTGATTTATATGAATATGTTGTTTTGTTAAAAACAACTTAAAGTTTTTATTGTATTCTTTTTTTGGGGGCATCTTTTTAACAAATTCTTATTGTTTTCATACATATTTATTTAAATTGGCAGCCATATCCATTTAAATTAACTAATTCTCTAAAATGAAAACAAAATTGACGCTTGTTGTAATGCTTTGCTTTGCGTTTGCATTCTCGCAGACCACTGTTAAAGGAAAGGTTACGGACGACACCGGGCAACCCCTTCCTGGTGCCAATATCATCATTGTGGGGACAACCATTGGAACCAGTTCCGATTTTAATGGCGAATACACCCTTACAACGGATCAATCACCACCGTTCAGTATTCAGGTTTCCTACACAGGCTTCGAACCTCAAACAGCTGAAGTTACAGCCAACAACCAATCCTTTGATTTTGCAATGAAGGAAGGGAACACTTTGGACGAAGTAGTCATCTCAGCCTCCAGAACGCCCGAACGTATTTTTGAATCACCTGTTACAGTTGAACGCTTTGGTTTAAAGGAGATAAAGAATACCGCTTCAGTTGACTTCTACGACGGACTTGAAAATCTAAAAGGTGTTGATATCAACGTAAACAGTTTAACATTCAAATCGATAAACACACGTGGTTTCGCCACCTTTGCCAATACACGATTTATGCAGCTGGTTGATGGAATGGACAATTCCGCTCCCGCGCTGAACTTCCCCTTAGGAAACTTATTGGGTATGACTGAAACGGATGTTAACAGTGTGGAGATACTGCCTGGTGCTGCTTCGGCCCTTTATGGTGCCAATGCTTTTAACGGAATACTGTTTATGAGAAGTAAAAGTCCGTTTGACAATCAGGGGATAAGTGGCTATATCAAAAGAGGGATCACCTCACAGGAAGCAGCTGGGGATAATGATTATACAGATGTTGGTTTAAGAATGGCCTATAAGTTCAGTGAAAAATTCGCTGCCAAAGTCAATTTTGGCTACGTAAAGGGTACGGATTGGTTTGCCACCAATGAAGAAGATAAACTATTTAGAGGTTTGACCAGGGATGATCCCGACTATGACGGGGTTAATATTTATGGTGATGAGGTAGCAACTGACATAAATAACGTTGCAGAAACACTAGAAGACTTAGGAGTTATTCCTGATGGCTCATCTGCTCTTATTCCTTCTCAGCAAGTAAGCAGAACGGGTTACAACGAACGAGATCTCACCAATTACAACGCTGAAAGTATCAAAGCAGACTGGGGACTTTATTACAGACCCTGGGGTAACGACTTTGAGATCCAGTATGTGGGTAAAATAGGTTCTGGTAATACCATTTACCAGGGTGCCAACCGTTATAACATTAAAAACTTCTTTTTACAACAGCACAAGGTCGAAGTAAGAAATAATAATTTCTTTGTGCGTGGTTATGTAACTGAGGACAAAGCTGGTGACTCGTACGATATGGTATTTACTGGGATCAACATCAACCGAGCATGGAAAGATGACAACACCTGGTTTGGTGAATACGTTGGAGGTTTCTTAGGAGCAATCCTCGGTGGAGCTACAGAAGAAGAAGCACATCGTATTGCAAGACAAGGCGCCGATACCGGCCGATTGTTACCTGGAACTTCGGAATTCCAAACTGTATTTGATCGTGTCACTAACGATCCGGACCTGGCTACAGGATCTCGTTTTCAGGATAATTCAAAGATCTACCACAGCGATGTGAACTATAACTTCAGTCATCTTTGGGATTGGGCCGAAGTACAATTAGGTGGCTCTTACAGGCAGTACGAACTTAATTCATTTGGAACCATTTATACGGACAATGATGGTCCAATCAATTATTCTGAGGTTGGTATTTACACACAGATCCAAAAATCACTGGAACTATCGGATGCTGTTAAATTAAAACTTACCGGTTCGCTTAGATACGATAAGAATGAATTGTTTGACGCCTTCTTTTCGCCAAGATTTTCTGCTGGATTCACAATTAATGACAATCATAACATCAGAGGATCCTTTCAGACAGGTTTCCGTAACCCTACAACTCAGGACCTTTACATTGGACTGGACGTAGGGCGGGCTATTCTTATTGGTGGTGCTCCGGATAACCCGGCCAGAGATGTCAGAACCTATGGTCTAAGTCCTCTTGGGCAAACGATTGTTGGTACTCCAACGCTAGACGTTACGGGTGAAGGAGCATACAACAACTCATACTTTGCAAGTTCGGTTCAACGATTTGCAGAAACAGGTAACCCGGCAGATCTGGAGATTGCTAATTCCAATCTGGTACAACCAGAGCAGGTCTCTTCTTTTGAAGTAGGTTACCGTGGTAAACTGGGAGACATCATTATCGATGGATCTGTCTACTACAACCAGTACCAGGACTTTATTGCGAATGAAACGGTGTTATCTCCTTTTTATGGTGACGTAGGGCTAACCCAAACCTTACCGGATGGAACGCCTCTTGCCATAGCGGCAATTGCCAATGGTGACAGTCAGGCTTATCAAACCTATACCAATGCCGATGAGAACGTCTCATCTTATGGTGCAGCCATAGGGGTCTCTGCCAAGGTCTTTAATGGCTTTGACCTGGGGTTGAATTACACCTATGCTAAACTCGATTTTGATCGTGAAAACAATCCCGATTTCAGAACGAGCTTCAACACGCCTGAGCACAAGGTTAAAGCTTCCTTTGGTAAGACGGAGTTATTTAAAAACTTTGGATTCAATGTTTCCTGGAGATGGAGTGATACTTTCTTCTGGGAAGCTTCTTTTGGAGACGGTGTGGTGCCATCCTTTAATGTGGTTGATGCACAGATCAACTACAGAGTACCCGGCATTAAATCCACATTTAAACTCGGTGCAGCCAACCTGCTTAACGATGAGTATTTTACGGCCTTTGGAACAGGTTTCATAGGGGCTCAGTATTACGTTTCATGGACAATTAATAATCTGTAACAATGAATTTAAAATCAATAAAATATTTAGGGTTTTTTCTCTTTTCAGCAGCCCTGACATCCTGTGATAGCGATGTTGAAAACTTTAGATTAAATCAACCTGAACCACTACCCCCCTTAGAAGCTGGCACGGCTGACTTTTCAACCTATGTTGCCTTAGGAAATTCGCTAACTGCAGGATTTACAGACAATGCCCTGTTTAGAGCAGGACAGGAAAATTCCTTTCCAAATATCGCAGCTGAAAAAATGGCTTTGATTGGAGGCGGGGTCTTTACCCAACCTTTAACCAATGATAATTTTGGTGGTTTAGCCTTGAATGGCACACGCATTGCAGATCCTCGACTGGTTTTTGGAGGCGCCGGACCAGTTCCTCTGGAGTCAGTGATTGGCCCTGTTACTGTGACAACCGACATCGTACTCAACAATCCTATTGGTCCGTTTAACAACCTCGGAATTCCTGGTGCAGCCAGTTTTCATCTTTTAGCACCGGGATACGGAAACGTTGCCAATTTAGAAAATGGAACCGCTAATCCTTACGCGGTCAGGGTTACGGGTAATGCACCTAATGCCACTATTTTAGAATTGGCTTTGGCCCAAAATCCAACCTTTTTCAGCCTTTGGATAGGAAACAATGATGTTCTGGGATTTGCCACCAGTGGCGGTGTTGCTCCCATTACCGATCAGGCTACTTTTGACGCTTCCTTGGGAGCTGTTGTGGCTGCTTTGAGCAATACAGCCTCGGGTGGTGTTATTGCCAACATCCCCGATGTAACCACCATACCGTTTTTATCAACGGTGCCATTTGACCCTTTAGACCCTTCCAATCCCGCATTTGGCCCGCAAATTCCTACACTCAATGCACAGTTTGCAGCTTTAAACGCGGCCTATGCATTTTTGGGAGTTCCTGAACGATCCGTTGTTTTTTCTGAGACGACAAATAGTCCGGTAGTCATTCACGATGAAGATCTTGAAGACATCTCGGCTCAACTAGCCCCGGTATTAGTGGGAGGCGGACTCGATCCTTTAACAGCCGGGCTTCTGGCCAGCCAGTACGGTCAATCAAGACAAGCAACAGCAGAAGACGACCTCACACTGACCAGTTCCTCAGTAATCGCAACCCTCAATGAAAACCGCTTTAACGAATTGCTGGGTCTGGGTGTCGATCCGGAAACAGCCGGACAATTATCGATTAACGGGGTAACTTTTCCTTTGGAAAATCAATGGGTGCTGACAGCTAATGAAATCGCCGAGGCAAATGTGGCCATCAGTAATTTTAACGCTACCATTGCCGGATTGGCTTCTCAGTTTGGAATAGCTCTTGTTGATGCTAATGCACTTTTAACAGAGCTCAATACCACAGGGATTAAGTTTGACGATTATAACTTAACTTCTGATTTAGTATTTGGGGGTGTGTTTTCACTTGATGGGGTTCACTTGACCGCAAGAGGAAATGCTCTGGCTGCAAATGAATTTTTAAAGGCTATTGATGACACCTACGGCACTAATTTTGAAGCTTCCGGTAACCTTGCCAAAGCGGGGGATTACCCAACTAATTTCTCACCAACGCTTCAGTAAATAAAATATTTTTGATTGAAAATCCCGGGGTCACCTCCGGGATTTTTTATTTAATAACTCCTGGATTCAAGTGGTGTTAGGCAATAACTGTCGGGGTCTTTTTTTTGCTTCAAATATTGTATTTATAATTAAGATAAAAATGTATCTTTGCAGCGCGAAAACCAGAAGGTTTTTTCCCTTTTAAAATATTGAAAAATAAAAATATATAAGTAATGTCAAAAGTTACAGGTAAAGTTGCACAGATCGTTGGTCCGGTTATCGATGTTGAATTTGGTGCAGGCGATGAGCTACCAAAGATTTATGATTCGCTAGAAATTAAAAGACCTGATGGATCAACATTGGTCCTTGAAGTACAGTCGCACATAGGTGAAGATACCGTACGAACCATTGCCATGGATTCGTCAGACGGTTTGAGTAGGGGTACTGAGGTCCTTTCCACAGGAGCGCCCATCCAAATGCCCATAGGTGAAGATGTTTACGGTCGATTATTTAATGTAATTGGAGACGCCATAGACGGACTTGGGAACTTACCAAAAGCTAATGACAATGGTCTTCCAATCCACAGACAGGCACCTAAGTTTGAGGACCTGTCTACTTCTACGGAGGTTCTGTTTACGGGGATCAAAGTGATTGATCTTATTGAGCCTTATGCCAAAGGAGGGAAGATTGGATTGTTTGGAGGTGCTGGTGTTGGAAAAACAGTACTTATTCAGGAGTTGATCAACAATATTGCAAAAGGACACGGTGGTTTGTCTGTATTTGCCGGAGTAGGAGAACGAACTCGTGAAGGAAACGACCTGCTAAGAGAGATGCTGGAATCTGGTATCATTAAGTACGGTGATGACTTTATGCATTCGATGGAAGAAGGCGGCTGGGATCTTCAGAAAGTGGATAAAAAGGCCATGAAAGAATCTAAAGCAACCTTCGTGTTTGGTCAGATGAATGAACCTCCAGGAGCACGTGCTCGTGTGGCCTTGTCTGGTTTAACCATAGCTGAGTATTTCCGTGATGGTGCAGGTGATGGTCAGGGGAAAGACGTTCTGTTCTTCGTAGATAACATTTTCCGTTTTACACAAGCTGGTTCTGAGGTGTCTGCACTTCTTGGGCGTATGCCTTCAGCAGTAGGTTATCAGCCGACCCTGGCCACGGAAATGGGTGCTATGCAAGAGCGTATCACCTCTACAAAAAAGGGATCTATTACATCTGTTCAGGCGGTATATGTACCTGCAGACGACTTAACGGACCCTGCACCCGCAACGACCTTTGCCCACCTGGATGCCACAACAGTACTATCACGTAAGATTGCAGAGCTTGGTATCTATCCTGCAGTGGATCCATTAGATTCTACTTCCAGAATTCTAACCGCGGAAATTTTGGGAGATGACCATTACAACTGTGCTCAACGGGTAAAAGAGCTCCTACAGCGATATAAAGAACTACAGGACATCATTGCCATTTTAGGAATGGAAGAATTATCTGAAGAAGATAAACTGGCGGTATCAAGAGCAAGACGTGTTCAGCGATTCTTGTCACAGCCTTTCCACGTAGCGGAGCAATTTACCGGGATACCAGGAGTTCTAGTAGACATTAAAGAGACCATAAAAGGGTTTAACATGATCATGGATGGTGAATTAGATCACCTTCCGGAAGCAGCATTCAACTTAAAAGGGTCAATTGAGGAAGCCATAGAGGCTGGTGAGAAAATGTTGGCTGAAGCATAAAATAGCTTCAAGACTTAAGTTTAAATCCTAAAGCATACGATTATGTATTTAGAAATAGTATCACCAGAAGCAATTTTATTCAGTTCAGAAGTTGACTCTGTGGTGGTCCCCGGTGTTAAAGGTGAGTTTGAAATGTTAAACAACCACGCTCCTGTTGTATCAATACTGAAAGCTGGGACTGTAAGAATTAAGGTTCATACACAAGACCATCTTGTCTATGACCAATTGCACGGAGATGTGGAACCTCACTTTGAAGACCACAAGGTATTAACTCTGCAGATCAAATCCGGTACGGTGGAGTCTAAAGACAACCGTGTGATCATTTTAGCCGATTAGTGAAGAAGGACTAAAGAATATAAAAAAAGCGCGGTGGATTATCACTGCGCTTTTTTTATGTAGTCCTCATTTTTAATTAGAACCCAATTGTGCTAAGGCATTGTAGTACACTTCGTCCTGAAAGGCTCCAAGTAATACAAATACCGATTTTACAAAAAATACCAGGAACAGAGCTACGGCTACAAGTGTAATTACGTCGAAGATCCTCTTTTCCCGAAATGAGTTACTGATTGATTTCATGACCCCTGATTTTGTTAGTTATGGTATGAAGGTACAAAATAATTAACAATATTTTAAGATTTATAACGATTAATTAATCTGTACGCCTTTGATCTGCTCCAATTCCACCTTCAGTTCCTGGAACATATTAACAATACTACTCAGCTTTAATTCCTTCTCGTCGTACTCTTGAGTGTTGATGCAGCAGGTAAACTCCCATAGCTCCAAAACAGCCGATCTAGGTACCAGATAAGGTTGATAGGATTTATTGTCTGAGCTCAGCAGCAGATGGGTTTCGTTATCTTCGGGAAGGTACACGCGTTTATATACCAGCCCATCTTCTTTGGTGAGCACAATATAAGTTCTGCCGTTTTTAAGATCTCTGATGTCCTCCAGAAATTTAGCTACTACAAAAGCTCCGTCCTTTACAGGCAACATAGAATCCCCTTTGATTGGAAAAGCCCTGTGGGTACCTGTCGGCAGGAACGGAAGTTTGATCTTTTGCAGTTGTTCTATGTACTCCGGATCGTCGTAACCCGCCAGATATCCGGCAGAAGCCTTTGCCGGAATGATCTCAATAAGATCTTCATTATTCTCATTGACGGTAACAGGAAATAACACGCGCTTGTTTCCTACTTCAATGAAAGAAGTATCCTTGGCCAAACGCAGGTCTTTTCGCACCAGAATATCAATAGGTATGTTAAAGTAATTGGACAGGTCGATCAGTCGCTCTATAGGAGGCTCGGACCTGCCCTCTTCGTAGGAGCCTACCATTGATCGTGACCACCCCAACTCATCTGCAAAACGCTCCTGAGACAGTTGCTTCAAATTTCTAAGATGTCTGATGTTTACCTGAATGGGTTTCATAAATGAAATACTTTAACACGGTTTACTACAAATATAAGCAATACTTACTACATATAGTAGTTATTTTTGTTTTCCCAATGTATTTAAACTGTCACACATACTTCAGCCTGCGTTACGGCACGATCAAACCAGAACAGCTGCTGGCCATTGCTTCAAAAAACGGTGTAAACACTCTGGCTTTGACGGACATTAACAGTACTTCTGCCTGTCTTGATCTAATGCGACTTTCTAAGAAATACAAGGTGAAACCGGTACTGGGAGTGGATTTTAGAAATAAGGCAGAGCAACAATTCATCCTTATTGCCAAAAACAACCATGGATTTCAAAATATAAACAGATATCTGTCTGAGCTTCTGCACCATCAGGATTTAAAAATTCCAGAGCGTCCGGAAGTCGTTTTAGAAGGCTGCTATGTTATTTACCCCTACCAAAAGGGTAAAGATTTTCACCTTGGGCCACAGGAGTTCTTAGGCATCAGTCCCAAAGACCTCAACCAGCTAAAGTTTTCCAAGTGGAATCAGTACCGCAATAAACTAGTAGTGCTAAAAACAGTTTCCTTTCAGGACAAAAAGGGGTTTAATACACACAGACTTTTGCGTGCTATTGACAACAATACGTTGTTGAGCAAACTCCCCAAATCAGAAGAGGGGCGGCCCGACGACATTATGCTCCCTTATGAAGAACTGTATCAGCAGTACACTGATTTTCCTGAACTCATAAAGAACAGCAATGCTTTGCTCGATCGTTGTAACACTTATTTCGATTTTGAAAGTAACATCCCAAAAAATCAGCGTTTCTATACCAACAATGCAGCGCTGGATTTCAGGCTACTTAAAAAGCTGAGCTATGACGGGTTGCATTACCGTTACAAAAAACCGGGAGTGCGCATTTTTAACCGTATTGAAAAAGAGCTGCACATCATCAAAGAAAAAGGCTTTGTTTCTTATTTCCTGATCAATTGGAAGATATTGAAATACGCCCGAAGCAAAGGTTATTTCTACGTAGGTCGTGGTAGTGGTGCTAATAGCATCATCGCTTATTTACTGCGCATTACCGATGTAGACCCTGTAGAACTGGACCTGTATTTCGAACGCTTCATTAATCTCTTTCGCACCAATCCGCCTGATTTTGACATTGATTTCTCCTGGACAGACCGGGACGACATTACACAGTTTATTTTTAAGCGTTTTAAGCACACTGCCCTACTCACTGTCTACAATACCTTTAAATTCAGAGCGTCCATTCGGGAACTAGGAAAGGTTTTTGGATTGCCAAAATCTGAAATGGATCTGCTCACGAGAGGCAAGTATAAGGTCAATCAGCTAGACAAGCTCTCCAGACTAGTTGTTTATTACAGCACTTACATCGAAGGGTTTCCCAATTACTTAGGCATTCACGCCGGAGGCATCCTTATTTCAGAGCGTCCCATACATTATTATACCGCCACTTTTATGCCTCCTAAAGGCTTCCCTACCACACAGTTTGATATGATGGTTGCCGAAGATATTGGTCTCTATAAATTTGATATCCTAAGCCAGCGTGGTTTGGGAAAAATCAAAGAGGCTAGGGAAATTATTGCTTATAACCACCCAAAGCTTCCGCCTGTAGACATTCACGATATCAAGCGTTTTAAAAAGGATCCACGCATCAAAAACCTGCTCAGACGTGCCAAAGCCATTGGCTGCTTTTACGTGGAGTCGCCTGCCATGCGCATGCTACTTACCAAACTGCAGGTAGACAATTATCTGGGGTTGGTAGCGGCCAGTTCGGTCATCAGGCCGGGAGTCTCCAAATCGGGTATGATGCGTGAGTACATTTTGCGCTACCGCTACCCGGAACGACGAAAGGAAGCACATCCTGTGCTTATGGACATCATGCCTGAGACCTATGGAGTCATGGTCTATCAGGAAGATGTGATTAAAGTAGCTCATCATTTTGGAGGTTTAACCCTGGGTGAAGCCGATATGCTGCGTCGTGGCATGTCCGGTAAATTTCGCTCCAGAGAAGAGTTCTTAAAGGTAAAACAGCGATTCTTTGACAATTGCAGGAAAGCAGGGAAACCCGAAGATCTCACTAAAGAGGTCTGGCGCCAGATCGAAAGTTTTGCCGGTTATGCCTTTGCCAAAGGCCACTCAGCCTCTTATGCTGTAGAAAGCTACCAAAGCCTCTATTTGAAAGCGTATTTCCCTTTGGAATACATGGTAGCCACCATTAATAATTACGGAGGGTTTTACCGTACCGAATTTTACGTACACGAAGCTCGCATGCACGGCGCACAGATCGAAGCGCCTTGCATCAATACCAGTTCAAACGATACTGTTATTAAAGGTACCACCATCTATCTGGGATTTAAATTTCTACAATCTCTGGAATCTAAAACCATTCAATCCCTTTTAGATGAGCGCCACCGCGCAGGTGCTTATAAAAGCCTGGACGACTTTATTGAACGTGTTCCCATCTCAATAGAGCAGATAAGTATTCTTATTAAGATCGATGCGTTTAGATTTACTCAATTTCATAAACGTGAATTGCTCTGGGAGGCTCATTTAAAGATTGGGAAGACTGTAAGTGAAGAACGCCGGATGACCCTCTTTAAAAGCGAAGGGGTTAACTACAGAACGCCGGAACTACCCAGTACGGCTTTAGAGAATGCCTTTGATCAGATAGAGCTTTTGGGTTATCCCTTGTGTAACCCCTTTCAGCTCTTAAAAACCCCCTCTTCCAATACCATGAGAGCTAAGGCCCTAAAGCACTTTGAAAAAAGACAGGTAACTATTGAAGGATATCTGGTCACTACCAAAACCACCTCTACCTCTAAACGCGAAGTAATGTTCTTTGGCACCTTTTTAGACCGCGACGGAGATTTTATAGATACCGTACATTTTCCTCCGGTAGCTGCTAAATATCCGTTCAGAGGAAAGGGAATTTACAAAATAACCGGAACCGTCCTTATAGAGTTTGACTGTATCAATATAGAAGTATCTGAACTGGAACACCTGGCAGTTATAGAAGATCCCAGATATGCTGACGAAACCCCATTGGCCTCATGAATGAAAACCGTTCCATCGTACACATGGACTTGGATACGTTTTTCGTGTCCTGCGAACGACGTTTAGACAGCCGTCTCAATGGTAAACCTATTCTTATTGGAGGTACCAGCGATCGTGGGGTAGTGGCTTCCTGCAGTTACGAAGCCCGTAAGTTTGGTGTGCATTCTGCCATGCCCATGCGTATGGCCAGGCAGCTGTGTCCCGAAGCCATAGTCTTAAGAGGCAATTCAGGAGTCTATACAAGGTTCTCTAAAGAAGTCACAGACGTTATTAAAGAAAGTGTGCCTCTTTATGAGAAATCGTCCATTGATGAATTTTATATCGACCTCACGGGCATGGACAAGTTTTTTGGCTGCCATAAACTAGCCTCAGAACTCAGACAACGCATCATAAAAGAGACCGGATTGCCAATCTCCTTTGGCCTGTCTGTTAATAAAACCGTATCTAAGATTGCTACCGGAGAAGCCAAACCCAATAACGAAATCAGAATACCCAGGGGTACTGAAAAACCATTCCTGGCTCCTCTGTCGGTTAAAAAAATTCCCATGGTGGGTAAAGTAACCTATAAATCCTTATGCGATCTAGGCATCAAACGCATTAAAACGGTTCAGGAAATGCCTATGGATTTGATGCATAAAGTATTGGGTAAAAACGGTTTGTTTATCTGGAAGAAGGCTAACGGCATCGATAATAATCCTGTTATACAATACCATGAACGCAAATCCATTTCTACCGAACGCACCTTTGGTCAGGATACTACCGATATGCACAAATTAAAAGGACTCGTGGTAGCGATGACAGAAAATCTGGCTTATCAGCTGCGTCGAGGTAATAAGTTAACAGCCTGTGTTACCTTTAAAATACGTTATTCTGATTTTCAAACCTATACCCAGCAAAAGCGCATCCCCTACAGCGCCATGGACCACAACCTTATCCCTGTAGTACTGGAACTTTTTAATAAACTCTATCATCGAAGGTTGCTTGTACGGCTCATTGGTGTTCGCTTTAGTCATTTGGTAGAGGGAGGCCATCAGATCAATTTATTTGAAGACAACGAAGTGCACCTTAACCTGGCCCAGGCCATCGATAAGATGCGGGAACGGTATGGTGATCGGGCAGTGATCAGCGCAGCAGGAATGGAAGCTAAAACCATCAGCCGCTGGAACCCTTTCACAGGAGAACCACCGCCACTTCTGGCCAACAGACATCAGTAATTAATGGTCCGTATGTTCCAGAATATCACCTGGCTGACAGTCTAGCGCCTTGCAAATAGCTTCCAGAGTGGAAAACCGGATCGCTTTAGCCTTACCTGTTTTCAGAATGGAAAGATTGGCATTTGTAATACCAACAGATTCTGCCAACTCATAACTCTTCATGCCTCTTTTGGCAAGCATTACATCCAAATTTACACGTATGGGCATAGCTATATGGTCAATTGGTTCTCCTCTTTTGCGTGTTTGGCAATTTTGAATATTTCCGACAGCACTTTAAAAAACAGTCCTAGACAGGCTATAAACAAATACGGCCAGAATCCAATTCCAATTACAATTTTACTACTAAAAAGCAACTGGTCTAAAAATGAAAAGAACAGACCAATTAAACTGACAAGTACCAGATATCTGCCAATCTGATCGAAAATAAGGATCACCTTCTCATGGAAGGGTTTAGCCTTCATGAAATAACTCAGTGACTTTCTGAACAGAAAAAAAGAATACACAGATAGTGCTGTGACTATATAAAGCACAACCATTCTGAAGATGATAGCGATCTTTGACCCCTCAAAGCCCATAAAATTTACTGAATCCATAGCGCTTAAAGATTCAGTCTTAAAAAAAGACAGCAAAAGAAAGACAGTGAGTAACAGCATCAATGGGATGCAACAGACAATCCATATAAAATCTACAATAGATTTAAGAACCACTAATTTTCTCATGACCAGATATATTATTGATGTTTAGACCTTCAAATATACAAAATTTATTGTTTTTCAATAATTTTTTATTGTTTTATGATAATATTCCATGCAAAACATTTGCTATTTACTAATAGTGAGCTAGTTAAGTGCATTGAATAAAAGGCTTGAGAATTTGACCAAAAATAAATACTATCTTGCGCCAAAATTCTAGCTATGGGTAAGAGTTTAGGACTCCATTTTTTGTTGTTATTTACATCCTTTCAAATCGCTTTTTCACAGAATTTTCCACAGCAAAAGCTAGACTCCATCACCATCACCTCAGCACGGATCGCCTTACCATTCAAAGAAAACTCAAGAACCATCAACATCCTTACTTCCGAGGACATCAAAAAAAGTGCTGCTGTAAATGTGGCCGACCTGTTACAACAAGTAGCCGGAGTAGATATTAGAAGAAGAGGAACAGGAGGGAGTCAGGCAGATCTGTACATTCGCGGAGGTGGATTTGATCAAACGCTTCTGTTAATTGACGGTGTGAAAATGGACGACGCACAGACTGGCCATCATTCTATGAATGCAGCACTTCCAATCGAAGTGATCGAACGCATAGAAATAGTAAAAGGTCCGGCAGCCAGAGTATTTGGCCAAAACGCCTTTACGGGTGCTATTAATATCGTGACTAAAAAGAAACTGAACAACACCGTTTCTGCCAATCTTGAGACTGGATCGTTCCATCAACTCAACGCTAATGTGACTGCTGGCATAGACCTAGACCAATCCTCCCACATCCTTCATGCCGGAAAGGTTAGTTCTGCCGGTTATCGGAACAATTCAGACTACGATAACTCCAACTACTTTTATAAAAGCACCTTTAACAAAGCATCCCTGCCTGTAGAAATGATGGCGACCTTTATGGAACGTCGGTTTGGAGCAGAGAACTTCTACACAAATAACCCCAGCTTCAACGAGTACGAAGAGACACAGACGAGCTTGGTGGCCTTTTCTACTATGTTACAAACGAACAGGCTTAAAATTCAACCCAGGGTTTACTGGAGACGAAATCAGGACATGTTTCTACTCAGACGGCAGGAACCAGCTTTTTTCAGGAATTTTCACATCACAAATAAAGTTGGTGCAGAAGCCAATGCTTCTTATGCCTCCAATCTGGGAATTACGGGGTTTGGGCTGGACCTTTCTCAGTATTACATCAGCAGTAATAATCTTGGTGATCGTCAGCGCTTTTTGGCCACCGTATTTCTGGAGCACAGATTCAATTTGCTGGACGGCAAACTCGACCTAACGCCAGGGGCAGCACTTACCTATTTCTCAGATTTTGACTCCAGGATCTTTCCCGGTCTGGACATAGGCTTTTCTATTAGTAGCGATTGGAGGGCATACGGAAATATTGGCTATACCTATAGAATTCCTACTTACACCGATTTGTTTTACAATGATCCTGTAACTACAGGAAATCCAAACCTGGAACCTGAAGAAGCTTTTGCTCAGGAGCTTGGTATTAAGTATCTGGGAAATCAGTTTTCCGTAACCCTTTCTGTATTTAACAGGGATTCAGAAAATCTGATTGATTATGTCCGTGAGAGTGTTGAGGATGATGTATTTACGGCCACAAACATAAGAGAAGTAAACACACGCGGGTTAGAGTTTGACGCGGCTTATAATTTTAATATTACTAACTACATTCAAACGCTGGCCTTGGGCTACTCCTACATTGAGGATGATATTTTTGAGCAAAATGAAGATTTATCGCGTTATTCACTTAACACCCTAAGGAATCAATTCACCAGTAGGCTTAGCACGCGTTTTCTTAAGAATCTTAGTCAGAACATCGTTTACAAGTTCGGACAGCGGAACAATGGAGATGACTTTAATGTTCTGGACTTTTCCCTTGTATATTCCTTTAAAGACATGCAATTGACTGTGACGGCCACCAATATTTTGGACGAGGATTATATCGAAACAGGCTTTGTTCCAATGCCACCAAGCAATGTATTGTTTGGTTTCAGATACAATTTCCAGTAAAATTTACTCTGAATTTTAGAGCTACTGTAACAAAAACACAGGTTCTGCTACATATAATTCGAAAGGAATTAATGCCAAAATGCTGTTATCTTAACAATAACGAGCTCCACTATTTTGGCCCAGCAAACCATCAACTCCTTCACCACATTTCAAAAGTTAACCAGGTTCATGGATTATTTGAGCCAGTTTGTGAATGTGTGCACTGATAAAAAGTTCATCATTTTCTCTGGTAATGATTGGTAAATACCTTATTTCCATCGTACCTTTAATAGACTAATTAAAACACTTATCCTTATGACGGAATGGTTTTCTAATCTAGATTTTTTATCTAAACTATATTGGTTAGTAGCACTCATAGGGTCTTTAGTATTCATCGTTGTATTGCTTATGGCTTTCTTAGGAGGGGATGCTGATGAAATTGGTGATATGGATACCGATATGAATACTGATGTTGGCACTGGGTTTCAGTTTATAAGTTTCAAAAATTTGGTTGGGTTCTTTACCATATTTGGATGGTCTGGAATCGCTTGTATTGATGCCGGCTTGGGAACGATTCCCACAGTCTTTATCTCAGTGCTCTCCGGATTAGCCATGATGCTTATAATGGCAACACTTTTTTATTTTGTTTACAAGCTCAGTGACAGTGGTACTTTAAACTATGACAATGCTATTGATGCTATAGGTGAAGTGTATCTGACTATAGGTGCAAATCGCTCTAAAATGGGAAAAGTAAGTGTTAACATTCAAGGATCTGTGCGAGAACTGGATGCGCTTACAGATTCGTATACTGAACTGAAGTCGGGCAGTATTATTAAGGTTATTGACGTTACTCAAAACGGAATCCTTATCGTTGATCAAACCCTGAAACCCATTGAACCATTTCAGATTGATACTGAAGAACGCAAACAACTAAATGCTTAAATTAAACTCTTACCAATGAAAATAACACTTTTTTTACTACAAGGAGCGCTAGAAGGGATTGGAACAACAATGACTATCTTATTTGTAGCACTCTTTATTCTACTCACCTTATTCATTTTGATTAAACGCTATAAACGTTGTCCCTCAGACCGTATTCTGGTAGTTTACGGAAAGGTTGGTGGTGGTCAATCTGCTAAATGTATTCACGGTGGGGCTGCATTCATTATTCCAGTGATACAGGACTATGAATATCTGGATTTAACACCAATTTCTATAGAGGTAAATCTGGTGAATGCCTTATCTAAGCAAAATATCAGGGTGAATGTACCCTCCCGCTTTACGATTGGGGTTTCTACAGAACCTGGTGTGATGCAAAATGCTGCAGAGCGTCTTTTAGGCCTAGGTTTGCAGGATATTCAGGAATTAGCCAAGGAAATTATTTTTGGACAATTGCGTCTGGTGGTTGCTTCCATGGATATTGAAGAAATCAACTCAGATCGCGACAAATTTCTCACTAACATCTCACAATCCGTTGAGTCCGAATTAAAAAAGGTGGGGCTTAAACTCATTAACGTAAACATAACAGATATCGTTGATGAATCTGGCTACATAGAAGCACTGAGCAAGGAAGCCGCTGCGCACGCGATTAACGCAGCCCGTAAATCAGTTGCAGAAAAAAACAGAGATGGTGCTATTGGTGAGGCCAATGCGGTTCAGGATGAAAAAACACAGGTTGCTGCTGCAAATGCCAAAGCTGTAGAAGGGGAGAATACAGCGAAAATTTCTGTTGCTAATTCAGATTCCCTTCGACGCCAAAGAGAAGCTGAAGCCGAAAGAGTAGCAATTGCTGCAGAAAAAGTCCAGTCGGCTAAAGCACTTGAAGAATCTTATGCTGCAGAGCAACAGGCAGAAGTGGCTAGAGCCGAGCGTGAACGTTCATCTCAAATGGCAGATGTTATTGTTCCTGCTGAAATTGATAAAAAGAAAGTTGAAATCGACGCTGAAGCCGAGGCGGAGCGTATTAGACGGCGTGCAAAAGGTGAAGCAGACGCCATTCTATTCAAAGCACAGGCTGAAGCAAAAGGGCTGTATGAGGTATTGACAAAACAAGCTGCAGGTTTAGATGAAATTGTTAAGGCAGCTGGAAATAACTCTAAAGATGCGGTTCTATTACTTATTGCCGATAAATTGCCTGAATTAGTAAAAACCCAGGCCGAAGCTATTAAAAACATAAAGATTGATAAGGTTACCGTATGGGAAAATGGTGGTAATAAAGATGGTAAATCTTCCACCTCTAATTTCATTTCTGGCATGTACAAAGCAGTTCCACCGTTACAGGAAATGTTCAACATGGCCGGTATGGATTTGCCTGAGTACTTAAAAGGCAAAGACAAACCACCAACTGTTGACGATGACGAATCTGCAATGACAAATAGTTGAGACTTAATAACTAAAAACCACTTTACAAGTGGTTTTTTATTGCCGTATCAATAATTTAACATTTTGGAAATTTTCCTGACGTTTTATTAACTTTGGTATGTAAACTGATTCGAATTGCAATTGAACCTACAGGAAATCCCGAGAGTGGAAACCCTCTCAAAGACTGACTTCATTAAGGATTATTTTAAACCTCAAAAACCGGTTGTTATCGAGCGGTTTATTGAAGACTGGCCGGCCTTCTCCAAATGGAACCTGAGTTATATGAAGGATGTGGCTGGCGACCAGATCGTTCCACTCTATGATGACAGACCCGTTGACTATAAGGACGGGTTTAACGAGGCACACGCCACCATGAAAATGAGTGACTACATAGATCTTTTACAAAAAGAGCCTACGAGATATCGCATCTTTTTATGGAATATTCTTAAAGAGGTACCAGAACTTCAAAAGGATTTCAACTATCCTAACTTTGGGTTAAGGCTTATGAAAGGGCTCCCCATGCTCTTCTTTGGAGGGACCGATTCCTATACCTTTATGCACTACGACATTGACCTTGCCAATATTTTTCATTTTCATTTTGAAGGAAAAAAACAGTGTATTTTGTTTGATCAGGATCAAAACCCCCATTTGTATAAAATCCCCCATTCGCTAATTACGAGAGAGGATATTGATTTTTCAAGCCCAGATTTTAAAAAATGGCCTGCACTAAAGAATGCAAAGGGCTGGATTTGCGATCTCAGTCATGGAGAGGTGCTCTACATGCCTGAAGGCTACTGGCACTACATGAGATATATTACTCCGGGTTTTTCGATGAGCTTAAGGGCCATCGCTCGCAACCCTAAAAATCTCGGAAAAGCACTGTACAATATCTTGATTATGCGTAATTTCGACAATCTGATGAGACGGCTGAGGGGGCAAAAATGGATCGACTGGAAAAACGAACAGGCCATTCTGCGCACCCAGGCATAAGGCCTTGCTGATTCCTTACTCCTTGTTGAGCTTCTCATTGACAAGCTGATAAACAAGATGTGGTTCCCAACCGCGATAGAGCAAATAATCACAGATCTTTTTTTTACGCTTTAATGGGTGAGACTCACCAACAACAGCTATGCGTTTATCTGTTAATTCATCTAGCGTTTGAAGGTATACTTCTTCAGGTATCAAATCCATTGCCTTTTGGATGCTGTAACTTGAAATCTCTCTGAGCTTGAGTTCCCTTTTAAGGCGGGTCCTACCCCATTTCTTTATTCTAAACTTACCAAGGGCAAACTGTTCGGCAAAACGCTGTTCATTGAGGTAATTGTTTTCAATGAGGTGTACCAGAATGAGATCAATGGCCTCCGGTATCATCCGCATCTGCTTTAGTTTGTCACGCACTTCCTTATGGCAGCGTTCCTGATAGGCACAATAAGCTTCCATTCTAATCTTTGCTTCTTCTACAGAAAAGGATTGCCGATGAATCATAAAGCAAATCTATTATAAATATTAGAATTTGTAATAATTTGAAAACCTGTTGTTTATGGAAATTTTTGTAACTTTTGTAAAGTAAAAATCATGCTCATGTTTCGGATATTGTCTTGGCTACCCCTGGTAGGCCTCATGGCCGTATACACTCATGACAATTGCTCAAAACCATCCACCCCACAGTCCTTAATAAGCAAGAACTTCGAAAGTACTTCAGACCTTAACGCCGCATCGCGTATTGACGAGGAAGCATTAGTCATTACAGAGATCATGTACAACTCGGATGGTGTTGACGATGAATGGGTTGAAATATGCAACACCTCTTCAGAGACCCAAGACATTAGCTCGTTTCAGATCATCAGTTCCACGGGATACTCATTTGTGTTTCCGACAGGGGCCTCGATATCAGGACTTGACTGTGTTACCGTCTCTTTGGGCAGCGATGGGGATGGGCTTTATAACAATGCCGACGATGGAAATGGTAACTGTCTGTTTGAGCCGGATTTTGGTCTGGCACCAACTACCGTAGAAACAAACCACTTGATTAATGGAAATGGCAGTATTAGCTTGCTCCAGTCTAATGGGGTGACTATTCTGGATGAAGTAGAGTACAGTAGTTCTGATGGGGCTAATAACAATGGAAGCTCTCTACATGTTATTGATAGTTCTTTAGACAATTCAAATACCTCCTCTAACTGGCAAGAAGTAGATTTTGGCGGGTCACCCGGAGTAAACAGCCTACTTCCTCTGTGCCTTCCTAATATTGTCGAGATCAACGTTGAAGGAAATGTCGGTAATTATCCGGACATTGAAGATGGTGATAATACCCCTAATGGTTTGGACAATACCTTGTTCTCTGCCCAGTTTGTTGGGTCATCACAAAGGAAATCGTACAGGATTTCCAGCGAGGGTGCTATTGACGTCATGATTTCCAATATTAGTCTTTCGGGAGATACGGATAGCTTTAGCATCACTCAATCCCCTTCACTGACAGTTAGTTATGGCTCACCAGAAATTCTTGAGATTGAATTTAATCCTGCTTCAGCTGGTACTAAAACCGCCTTAGTTGAAATTACAAACAATGATAGTGATGAAGGTTCATACACCTTTACCATAGAAGGAGAGGGAATTTGCCTTAATGAAAGTTATAGTTTCTCACCTTCGAGTGGGCCGCCGGGAACGATAGTCACAGTGACGGGAACAGACCTTAATTCTGCCTCAGCAACTTACAATGGCCTGCCAGTTTCAATAACCCATTCTTCTCATAATGAGCTGGAGCTGTTGATTCCTCAAAACGTGCAGAGTGGCCACATTACAATCACTAACGGAAGTGGCTGCAACAGTATCATTCCATTTACGGTCATCGGCACACAAGTTGGTGGCTGCGAAGGTGGCACAGCTTTATCTGAAATCTTTATTAGCGAGGTAACAGATGCTACCTATGGAAATCTATCCTTTATAGAGCTCTTCAATGCCACTGGAGGTATTGTGAATCTCGGTGACTATTCGTTACGGGTTTACCCCAATGGAAGCACAAGCACCTATTCTGAACAGTCCCTGGCGGGTTTTAGTATCGACCAAAACGGAACCTTTGTAATTGCCATAGGAACCAGCGGTGCGCTGTGCGAAGCCATTGAGGGAACATATCATCTTGAAAGCACTTCACTATTCGGGCTAAATACAGGGCCAGGAAGAGATGACTATATAGGATTGTATCGCGATGGTCATTTAATTGACGAGTGGGGTGTCTTTGGGAGTGATAACTGGGCCTCTTCCTCGATCATTACAGGAGACCGGGGCTTCAATTTCAGAAGATCAAAGCAGGTTAATTCTTTACCTGAGATCCCTTATAATCCAGACCATTGGACCATTATTGATTGGTTTGGTTCAGGAATTGAATCCTGTATCACTAATAATTATTCGGATCTTGGAACCCATGATTTTTCAACAGGGTCGCCGCCATTCATTAGCGTAGAAGCATTTTTACCTGAAACCCTATGTGATCGCTCACTCTCCCTAACTCTGGAAGCAGAAGAAGGCTTATTAAACGGAAAACCTCTTCGGTTTAAATGGTATGTTTTAGCACCGGATCATCTCAACTGGACTGAGGTGCCTGACAACGAATTGTATGAGGGTGTAGAAAGTTCGAGCCTGCAGATTACCAATACCTATGATTTGGATGGATATCAGTATTTCTGTAAGGTCATGGAAGAAGATGAGTCCTGTTTTACAGCCTCAGAATCTGTTCGCCTTCGATTAAAACGCAGTTTCTGGAATGGTCACTCCTGGTCTAATGGCATCCCCGATGCACACACCATAGCTGTCATCTCTGCAGATTATTATACAGAAGAGGCATTAAGCTTCAACTCTTGCCAGTTGTTTGTAGACTCAAATGCGCACTTAAACATCGGACTGAATGATTATGTAGAAGTCGAGCAAGACGTGGTCGCTTATGGCGAAATAAGTGTTGAAACCTCTGGTGCCTTAGTTCAAAAATCTTCTTCAGGAATCATTGAAAACTATGGTCTAATGCAGGTAAATAAGACCACTTCGGTGCTGGAAACGATACATGATTATACCTACTGGAGTTCTCCGGTGAACAGTCCCCTGGTCGGTGAGGCTCTTGCTAATGCCAATCCCAACAGACGCTATTGGTTTGATGCTCGAAACTATCTCGACGAACATGGAGAGCTAAACAATGACAATTCTACCAGTCACCCTCCCGACGATGTTGATGACGATGGAAACGTCTGGACTTTGACCTCATCAAATGAATCAATGGTCAATGGATTTGGTTATGCGGCTACACACAGTACACAATCGTATACAGGCAGTGGCCAATATTCTTATTCATTTGTGGGAACATTTAATACTGGAACAATTGAGGTTGATGTGTATAGAAACGACCATAGCATGGAGGATAACAACTGGAATTTACTAGGCAATCCTTATCCCTCAGCCGTGAATATTCAAGAGTTTTTCAATGAAAATGCCTATGCTTTTAATCCAACTTCAGGAGCTTTGGAAGGTGTACTTTACCTATGGTCCCAAAGCACTCCTCCAAATTCAACAAATAATGGAAATCAGAGCAGTAACTTCTCGCAAGACGACTATATAACGGTAAATGCCAGTGGGTCAGTCGCTGCGAACAGCAGTGGTGTCACCAACAATGGATACATTGCCTCCGGTCAGGGCTTCTTTACGGCCATGCATGATGAAGCCACTGTCCTTGAAGATTATGGAGATGTAAAACGCTCAGAGGTAAGGTTTACCAATAGCATGCGTGACCGCGCCAATAACGATCAGTTCTTCCGATCAGGATCTGAGAATACTCACAATAAAATATGGCTGAATATCTCGGGAGAGGGAGGGTTGTTCTGCCAGATGCTGGTAAGTTATCTCCCTGGTGCAACCGCAGCCTTTGATGGCGCCATTTATGATGCCCAACGTACAGCTTTGTCATCAAAGCCCTCTTTACTGTATTCGCTCATCGATAACCTCCAACAGCGTTTCGTCATTCAAGGAAAAGCTGAAAGTGACCTTCACCTCAACGAAACCATTGAACTGGGATTTGAAACAGTTCTGGACTCTGCTATGATTTACTCCATAAGTATAGGAGAGACTGAAGGTGATTTTTTCAATACTCATCCTGTTTACCTTTTCGATGCCTATATGAACGAGTTGCACGATCTGCGCGAATCCAACTATCACTTTACCAGTGAAGCAGGCGTATTCTTAGACCGGTTCAGTATTTCGTTTTTACAAGGTGCCTTGTCTGTGAACGAACAACAAGGACATGAGAAGCAGCTCAGTATCTATTTTGATCATAAAAAAGATGTTTACTTTAATCTCTCTGCATCATCACCTATGGAGAAAATCCAAATCTATAGTTTAACAGGACAACTGATATACAATTTGTCCTCTTCGGGTTTTTCGGCAGTTCATCAATTACCCTTGTTATCGACTGGTCCTTTTATTGTGCGTGTCACTCTCAAAAATGGCGGGACCCTCATACGTAAAGCTCTTAAGCCATAGCCTCAGATCTGATACCGTAAGGACAATATGAAATTGGTGCCGGGTCCGGCTATCCCCGAGGAATAGGGTCTATAGCGCTGATCCGTGATGTTCTCCAAACTAGCAGTTATCAAAACGTACTGATTCAACTGATAGCTGGACCTAAAATTTAAGGTATACCAGGAGGGTGAATACGGGTTTCCATTATCGTCCTTCGCATAGATGAATGGCTTGGACCGTTCAGAGGGTGCCAGCTCATCAAATGAAAGTTCAGTATTATAAACCGCATAAAAATCTAGCTCAAGAAGCTTTTCTTTCCAAATTATATGAGTACGCCCAAAGTTTGGTGCTACATGTCTGATTGGGACTTCCACTCCAAGTTCATCTTCTTCCACACCATCTATGATATTGTATTGAGTGAGCAGGCTTAATCGATCTGATGCTTTTAGCACAGCACCTATTTCAAATCCGTATAACCAGGCTTTAGAAGCATTTTGAATGGCCTGAACCTGACTCAATTCCCCATCATAGAAAATTTCATCCTCTCCGTTTAAGGTAAAATTCCGCCGCACGAGAGCGTTGTCCAGAAAAGTGTAGTATGCGCCACAATCCAGAACCAATCGCTCTGAAAAGTTTAACTTAAGTCCAATGTCTGCCCCGTAGGCGTACTCGGCCTGCAGGCCATTATTAGGAACTACCACCGACCCCGGTTCAGAATTAAAAACCTTTCCTATATCATCTATATTTGGAGCCCTAAACGCTGTTGAAAAATTAAGCTGCCACTGCATGAGATCACTGGGAAACCAGCTCAATCCAGCTGAACCTGTGAGTGCCCCTGTATTGAGATTGGTCTTCTCAAATGGTAAGTTGAGAAATTCATTGTTAGCTTCAAAACTCGCTTTGGATAAGACCTGATTATATCTTAAGCCGCCCTGAATAACCAAATCGGGACCAGGTTTATATTTGAGACTAGTATATGCGGCCAATGATTGCCACCGGGAAGCATCCGGGTATCTTGTAACAGTAGGTTCAGCCTCCATACTATTGATATTGAGATTATAGGCATCAGATCCAATAGCGTTGAAAATGTACTCCAAACCGTAAAAAAGATTGGTTTTGGAACTTAGTCGCTTTTCCAAATCCAGATTCAGGGAAATGGCATCCACCATTTCTGATCGTACCCTCCGGATCTCGGATTGAAAATCACGGTCTTGCCTACTCTCTTTAAAATTCTGATAGGCAACAGTAGCCTGCAACTGGTCGTAAAATGTATTTCTTTTAGAAGATTTCGTGAGTTGTGAGTTGGCCATAAACCATTTTTGCGGTCCGTAGTTCCATTCCGCGGAGACAAAATCTCCATTGCTCCTTGTTCTCAATAGGCGGTCGTATCTAGGGAAATCAGACGTAGCTGTATAATAGAGACCCATATCTAGTTTCAAATCATCCGAGGGTTCAAATCGTACCCTTTGCATCAGATTTATTTGCTCGTAGCCCGTGGGCACTTGTACTTCCGAATCGGAATTGTCAACCACTACATCCATTCCATTTTCGCGCACCACATATTGGTTCCTCAAATAGTCTGTGGGGCCGTTGGATCCCATTTTAAGATCGTCGAAATCTGACAGGCTTATGCTGGTATAAAACGCCCAATTCTTCAATCCAAAATTGAGGTCGACATGTCCTGTAAACTCATTATTTGCTGAAGAATAACGTAGTGCAGCATTAGATTTGAAGTACAGTTCGTCTTTGTAGGATAGCTGTGGCTGACGTGTATAAAAGCTCATGACACCACCAATGGCATCACTACCGTAGACAACCGAGCCAGCACCCAAAGTGATCTCCGTTTTTTGAACTGAAAAAGGATCAATGGAAATGACGTTCTGTAGATTTCCTCCTCTAAAAATGGCATTATTCATTCTTACTCCATCCACAGTGATGAGCAACCTGTTTGTAGAAAACCCCCTGATCATAGGACTGCCACCTCCAAGCTGACTTTTTTGGATGAAGACGTTTCCTGAATTTTCCAGCAAATCTGCGCTCGTCTGAGGATTTGCAAATGCGATGGCCTCAGCAGCTATCGTAACAATCTTCTGGGGAACATCTCTTTTTTCCTGTTTGAACTTTGAAGCTGAGATCACAATCTGATTTAAATCTTCGATATTGCCCTTTAATTCAACTAAATAATTTAGAGCCGCTAACTCAGATTTGACTATTGCTTTTTTCCTATAGAGGAAGTTTTGAAAATAAAGGATCTCATCGTCTATAAAATCTGATATATCCGCAACTCCATTATCGTCAGTAAAGACATACTTTCCCTTGTCTGCATTAAAAATAGCCACTCCAGCGATCGGTCTGCCACTGCTCTCCTCAACTACCGATACCGTCTGTGCATTTGAAACAACGCCCAGCAATAGAAGTAGTCCTGATAACACCTGCCTGGCCGCTCGCCCTTTGATATTAAAACTTATTGTCACAAAAATACGCTTGTTCAAAATCTAATGAGATCGCTCCTCTGCTTAATGGAAAACGTCATTAAAAACCTGAAGTGATTTCGGTTTCTTAAATCCCCCCAAATGTAATTCAAAATACAACAATAAGGTCTTTAAAAATTCCCTTCTCTGCAATGCATTAAGCTTCACCGTGTTCACACTTTCAAAATCGAGGCGCATCAGATGAGAGAACAGTTCTTTTTGCATCCCATCCACTGCATACATCGATGTTTTCTCATTTTCAAAGGTCCCGGACTCCAAATTAAAAAAGCTTTTGTTTTGGGCGGTTGTTTCTGGATAAAACCCCAGGTATTTAGTCAGTCTTAACAAAAACATCAGGTGAAAATTTGAAAACTGTTGCTGGGTATCCAGGAATTGGCATGCTGCCTCTAAGAATTCAAAAAGAGGTGTATTGGGTTCCTCTTCCCGAAGCACATTTGCAAGA
Organism: uncultured Winogradskyella sp.; assembly: GCA_963966315.1. Taxonomy (GTDB): domain Bacteria; phylum Bacteroidota; class Bacteroidia; order Flavobacteriales; family Flavobacteriaceae; genus Winogradskyella_A. Next base: position 77,420 of record CAWZYX010000002.1, read on the forward strand.
ATTTCTGCTAAAAAAACCGACAGTGAGGCTTTGTAAATATTTGTATGTAAAGATTTATAAGGGTAGTAACATTTAATATCCTTGAGGTATTGTAAGGACCTGTTGACCTGGTAATTTTCATCCAGTTCCAGTTGAGATAAAGGTTGAAAATAAACAGCTCTTATCCTGGATTTCTGTGTTTTTAAAATACCCTTTTGTAAATAACTCACCACTCCCCGGTGGTTAGTGTAGCACTTGACAATCAGGTCATTTTCCTTATATCTCAAAGAAGAAAGTACGATGGCCTTACCTTTATTATGCATGGTTTTACCTGATGATTAATAGCTTTAAAACTTTGGTTTCAAAACTATCCAAATCTGTAATTAGTATCACATAGACACCTGATGCCACGACATTATTGGCTAGATTTTTACCATTCCATATGGCTGTCCCCCCATCGATGGCAAAATTATAATTAGCAGCAGATGAGCGTAAATTAACACGAGATTGCGCCTCAGCTACAAGATTCCCCTCAATATCAGTGATCTTGATATTCACTTCGTCTGTGAGTCCTTCAATCTTTACCCCTTTGGTAATATCGTTTAAATCATTAAAACCAAGTATTTCATATTCCGGCCTAACAGGATTGGGGTAGACATAGGCTTCCGTCAGACCATCTTCAGGTGCCGAGCCTCCTGCCAGAAAAGAAACCAGCCCCCTATTGGTGGCTATGTATACTTGTCCGTTATTGGGATTTATTGAGATATCGTTGATGCTATTTGAGGGTAGTGGAGAGTTACCCTCAGTAAAATGGTAGATCGTCTCCTGACCGGTTGGTGAAAAATAAAAAACTCCGGAATCAACTGTTCCAACCCATTTGTTATTAGACCCATCCACCTCTATATCGGTGATGTACTGACCTGCCAATAATTCCTGAGGAATACCATCTTCCAGAATGATGATACTGGAAAGTGTAGGATTGGGATTCTCAAAAAAACCCGCCGTATCAAACAGAACCCGAAGGCCGAGAAAAGTCCCAACCCAAAGCTGATTTCGCTGATCTAAAGTCACGGCCGTCACTCTTGGAAATGGTAAATTCTGCTCCTCTGTACTAATATTTTTTAACGGGTTACTTTTCTCTTCATTATAAGCAATAAGCCCGTTATCATAAGCACCAATCCATTTGGTTCCAAATACGTCCACTTCCATATCGTAATAACCTGTTTCTCCCGTTAAACCATCACCGATTAGATCGGTAAAGTCAAAAGCTCTCCATGAACCATTATCAGGGTCATAAGATTTTAAAGGTCTGTCAACCCTACTGGTAATGTTCCAAAGAATACCCTCATTGTCAAAATCAGCGCCTGATACTCTTATATCCGAAACATCGGGATCATTTGGAAGGACCAAAGATTCTAAACCACTATTGGAATCGTCAAAAAGAAAGGTCGGCTCAAACATATTTAGTTCCAGTAAGCCATCGTAAAAAGAACTTATAAACACCTGTGAAGGATTAGAGGGGTTAGGAGTAATCTTATTCAGTTCTAAAGTCGAAAACAAGGAATCAAAAGGTATACTTATCCAGGATTCCTCTCTCAAATAACTAATCCCTTCTGCAGTTAAGGGGAAAGGGTTAAATGCCGGACTGTATTCGCCAAATGTAACCCACACTACCCCCGTCTCTGCATCAATTTTGAAGGCCTTGTTTTTTAGAGGTCCATCGGGTTGAATGGCCACATAGGAACCGGCATTGTCAATTAGGTCGTTGAGAAGACCCAGATCCGTTGTCCCAATAAAAATCTCATTGTTGTACAAAGCAGACGCATTAAATTCCGTATCAAACTCATCATTTGGTGAAAAAGTGGTAACAAGATTTACATTCATGTCATAAATTAAAACTGAATTTTCACTGGTAAAGCTCAGGTAGGCATCAGAACTCTCGGCGTCTAAAGGTAAAGATGGCAATGTAAGAACTGTCTGAGGGATGCCTGGTGCAGCCCTGAACAAATTGCGATTGGTAGCTGCGGCATAAACAGAATTTCCAAGCACATTGACGGTCTGAAAATTTCCTGTAATGATCGTTTCCCATTCACTAAAGTCAATAAGATTAGGATTGTCAACTGCAGCTCGTTTTAATCCGTTATTATTCAGGCAGGCTGCATAGATCTGATCATTGAGGATCGCTATCTGATTTACCACGATCTGTGCTCCCCCGTTACCCAAAAAATAAGTGTCTCCAAATTCCAGACGTTCCAAATCGTAAACACTCACTCCGTAATTAGTAGAAATGTAAACGAGTTCATCTTGTACAAAAAAGTTATTGATACGTCTGTTTACCGGTGTGATATTGGGACGCTCAGTAATATCTACAATGGTGAGCACCTCCCCAGTGTTCTCAAAATACAATTCAATTAGTCCGTTCTCATATCCTATGATCACTATTGAGAAAGCCGCGCTATACGATAAGGATGTAATGGTTTGCCCCGATAATCCGTCAATGGTGGTGACCGTTAAAATCTCATTGGTGAGAACATCGAAGGAAAAGAGCGCATTCTCTGAAGCAGCATAAATCCTCTCCCCACTGGAAGTAACATCCACGATATCCGCAAACGAAAAGTGACCTTTCCATAGGCCTGAAAAATCCTGAGACCATCCGAAAAGATTTCCCAGAAAAAGGCCAGCAAGCAGGGTGTATAATAACCTTTTGATCATGTAATCGGTTTGGCCAAAGATATTAATACAAACGCTATTAGAGACTTAAAATTATGGAACAAAAAAGCCTTAATTAATATTAAGGCTTTTGAAGATTATAATTTGAGGGTAACTATACGACGCCCTGAGCCAGCATGGCATCTGCCACTTTCACAAACCCGGCAATATTAGCTCCTCTCACGTAATCGATGTATCCATCATCATCCTTACCATATTCCACACAAGACTCATGGATATCTCTCATGATTTCTTTAAGCTTTTTATCTACTTCCTCGCGAGTCCATTTAGACCTTAGAGCATTCTGGGTCATTTCGAGTCCTGAAGTAGCTACACCTCCTGCATTGGATGCCTTCCCGGGTGCAAACAGGATTTTTGCCTCATGGAAGACAGCAATTGCTTCTTTTGTTGAAGGCATATTAGCTCCTTCACTAACGCAGTGACAACCGTTTTCAATGAGCATCTCAGCGTCATTCTTATTGAGCTCGTTTTGCGTAGCACAAGGCAAAGCCACATCACAAGGAATTCCCCATGGGGTTTCGCCAGGCGTATATTTGGCATGTGGGTATTTGTTCAGGTATTCTTTAATGCGTCCACGCTTCACGTTCTTTAAGTCCATTACATAAGCCAACTTCTCTTCGTCAATGCCTTCTTCATCATAAATAAACCCGGAAGAATCGGATAGGGTAAGGACCTTGGCGCCCATTTGTATGCTCTTTTCCGCGGCATATTGAGCAACATTTCCAGAGCCGGAGATGACTACTGTTTTTCCTTTCATACTGTCACCCCTGGTTCTAAGCATATTATCTGCAAAATAAACGGTTCCGTATCCCGTGGCTTCAGGCCTGATCAAGGAACCGCCCCAGGACATTCCCTTGCCTGTAAGTACGCCGGTGAATTCGTTTCTTAACTTCTTATACATTCCAAAAAGAAAACCGATTTCTCTTCCTCCTACTCCTATATCACCCGCCGGAACATCGGTATAATTACCAATATGCCTGAATAATTCGCTCATGAAGGCATGACAGAATCGCATGATCTCATTGTCACTTTTACCTTTGGGATCAAAATCCGACCCCCCTTTTCCACCTCCCATTGGCAGGGTTGTGAGACTGTTCTTAAAGACCTGCTCGAAGGCCAGAAACTTCAAAATACTCATATTCACCGTTGGATGAAAACGCAGACCTCCTTTGTAGGGTCCAATGGCAGAGTTCATCTGAATTCGGTAACCTCTGTTGACTTGAATTTCACCAGAGTCGTCCACCCAGCACACTCTAAAGGTCACAACACGTTCCGGTTCTGCCATTCGGAGCAGAATGTTCTTCCCATGATAGATATCGTGTTGCACAATGTAAGGGATTACCGTTTCGGCAACCTCTTCAACGGCCTGCATGAACTCAAGCTCATGTCCGTTTCTTTGTCTTACAAGATCTAGAAAATCTTCAATTTTTTGATCCATTTTAATAACTGATGTTAGTGGTGTAAAAATTATTCCAGCAAAGATACATTATCTGTAAAATTGAACTACTTTTTTTTGCATATTGTCAATATAACATCTTCATACTAACAATCTCACAATACAACATATCCATAAAAATGTTTATTTAAACATGTTAATTTGGTTGATGAGACGGTTTTAATATATTTGTCCGTATTAGCCCTGTTTACTTAGAATTAGCTATGGCCAAAAGATTCAGACTTTATCTTCTCACTGTGTTGTCCTTAGTTATTTTTCAAATAGGAAATTCTCAGTACGGTTTTACAAATGAAGTGGGTGTTTTTGCCGGGGCCTACAACCTTCAATCTGACTTTGGGGAACGACAGAATTTTGAATCAAGTACCAATACCGGTTTTGCAGTAGGGATTGTACATTATATGAATTTTTCCTACCGCCGAAATTATAATTTTACCAATTCCCAGGGGTTTTTTAACGAGCATTTTAAAATAAAATCAGAGCTCTCCTATAATCAGACTGGTCTGGAACATTTTGGGACCTGGGTGGATGAAACCAGAACCAGTGAGAATGCAGAACGCTTGAGAAGTCATACCGGTAAAGCCAAAAACTTCAATATTGGGGCTCAATTGGAATTTTACCCCTTTGAAATTCGCGATTTTGAAAATGGCAGAAGGAATTTTATTCCTTTCGCCGCCTTTGGATTTCAATACACCTGGTTTAATCCAGAAGTGTATACCACCTATAATGGAAGTACTGATATCAACAACCTGGATAATTTTTATTTGCCGTGGCAGGTTGATCAGGACCCTTTTTTAAGTACTGAAGCAGGAAGCACTTTTTCTTTAGTAGGTGGGCTGGGAACACGTTACAAACTCACTCCACTCACTGATCTGCTTCTGGAACTCAGATGGCAATACTATTTCGATGATTTTATCGATGGATTGGATCACAAGCTGCCATCCAATCAGTCCAATGACTGGGCCGTATGGTTTACACTGGGTTATGTGATTTACTGGGAGCGCTAGTTACATTATCCGATGGCCTGCTCGAGGTCAGCGATCAAATCTTCCTCATCTTCTATTCCAACACTCAATCGGATGAGGCTATCCACAACGCCAGACTTTTCTCTGAGTTCCTTTGGAATACTAGCATGAGTCATACTTGCCGGGTGACCGGCCAATGACTCCACTCCCCCCAAAGACTCTGCCAAAGTAAATACCCTCAGCTTCTCAACGATACTAATTGCCTGGTCGTAATTGTTGCCCTTGGTAACGAACGAAACCATCCCACCATAGTCTTTCATTTGGGATTTAGCGATCTCATGGTTAGGGTGTGATTCAAAACCGGGCCAGTAGACTTTTTCAATTTTTGGGTGTGCAGCCAGATAATGGGCCACCGCCTTTCCGTTTTCACAATGACGTTGCATCCTTACGTGCAGTGTTTTAATGCCCCTAAGCGCAAGAAAACTATCTTGCGGGCCACAAATAGCACCACTGGCATTTTGTATAAAGTACAACCTTTCTGCCAGGGTTTTATCCCTTACCACGAGTGCCCCCATAACTAAGTCGCTGTGCCCGGCAATGAACTTAGTGACCGAGTGCATCACAATATCTGCGCCAAGATCAAGCGGTTGCTGTAAATAAGGGGTTGCGAAGGTATTGTCCACCGCTAATAGTACCTTATGGCGTTTGGCCACCTCAGAAGTTGCTTTGATGTCTATAATATTCATCATGGGATTGGTTGGTGTCTCCACCCAAATCAACTTTGTACGCTCATTGATATAGTGTTCGATCTCACTAGCCTTTTCCATCCCAATGAAGTGGAATTTAATACCAAAATTTTCATAGATCTGAGAGAACAACCGGTAGGTCCCACCATACAGATCGTTCGTGGAGATGACCTCATCACCTGGTTTCAACAACTTGATTACAGCGTCAATTGCAGCCAATCCGGAACCAAAAGCAAGGCCAAAGCTTCCGTTTTCAATACTCGCAAGGGCATTCTCAAGCGCATTCCTGGTTGGATTGTGGGTTCTTGAATATTCGTATCCCTTATGTCCTCCCGGAGTAGATTGAGCATAGGTTGATGTTTGATAAATTGGTGGCATCACAGCCCCGTAAGCAGGATCGTGCTGCTGGCCTCCGTGTATGGCTTTGGTATTAAATTTCATGTATTCGGACTTAGGTTTGTTGTTGAATTGACCTCGTGAACCACAAAACTATAGGTTTATTGGTTGTATTCAAAAGTTAGTTTTACCTTTAATCTATGTTTAACAAAAGTGCCTGTTATGAAGTCTTATTTCCTATACGCCATCTTATTATTAATATTAGTTTCTTGTATTTCAGACCCCGAAAAACCTCAACTGGATTACAACTCCTATGGTGTAGAGGACTTTCCAAGTGTAGAAGCAAATATTGTTTTTGTCAAAGGCGAAGGGGCGCAATTTGAAAAGATAAATAAGGTGATAGTAGACAGCACTCTCGCTTATTTGATGCAGGAGGAACCCGTAGACTCCATACAGGAAGCATTGGAAAAATTTGTGAAGAATTACCAATCGTTTAAGAAGGATTTTCCGGAATCCGATCAGGTTTGGGAATTGTCTGTTGAGACCGAGGTGGTTTTTCAGACCGAAACCGTCATAACCTACTCCATCAACACCTACTCCTACACAGGTGGCGCCCATGGCAATGACCATATTACATTGCTCAATTTTAATGCCTCCAATGGTGACCTAATTGGAATTTCTGATTTAATCAGAAAGCCCCGGGAATTTAAAGCCATTGCCAGACAAAAATTTATTGAATCTCAGAAAGCCACCAATGAATCGTTTCGTATGGAGGACTATTTCTTTGGCGAAGATTTTGAATTACCGGAAAATATGGGTTATAGCGAGGATGGCTTTGTACTACTTTACAATGTTTATGAAATCGCTTCCTATGCACAGGGATATACTGAATTTGCCATTCCATTCGAGGATTTAGACGGCATTCTAAAATTTAGTCCTTATTAGTTTGGGCAGTTAACTTTCTAATGATGGGTTCAACAGTTAAGCCCTGTCCCACGATTGATACGACGACCACCACATAGGTAATCACCAGAAACAATTCTCTGTGCATTTCCTTTGTTAAACTCAAGGCCAGAGCTATTGAAATTCCACCTCTTAAGCCTCCCCAGGTCATTATGAGATTCGTTTTCGGAACAAAATCCAGCTTTTTTGCAAAAAACCTTACAGGTAGCCAAAGCGAAATGTAACGACATAATAAAATAAGTGGAATGGCCAGTAAGCCAGCATACAGGTAATTTTTACCAAAAGTGAGCACCAGCATTTCCATACCAATCATAACAAAAAGTATCGTATTTAATAATACGTCGATCAGTTCCCAGAATTTATCTACATAGGCTTCCGTTACCTCACTCATCGCAGCATTTCTGGCTTTGTCATTTCCTACCATCAAACCGGCAGCAACCATGGCTAAAGGAGCAGACAAATGAAACTGATGAGCAAGGGCAGTACCTCCCATAACTGCAGCAAGCGTGAGAATGACCTCGATCTCGTAGCTATCAATGGAGCGCATCAGGCGAAAGGTAATCCAGCCCAATCCCAGACCAAGTAAGAGTCCACCAATGACCTCCTGTCCAAAAAGCGTAAGAATATCGGAAAAATCCAACGGAACATTTGGCTGAGCTGCGATCGCATAAATAGTGAGGAATATCACTACCCCTACGCCATCGTTAAACAGGGATTCTCCTACAATTTTTGTTTCCAGTTTCTTAGGAGCTCCTGCTTTTTTAAGAATTCCCAATACAGCAATGGGGTCTGTTGGTGAAATCAAGGCTCCAAAAAGTAGACAATTAATATAGCTGACTTCAAATCCCATTGCACCCAAGACATAAAAAATGACGGTCCCAACCAGAAATGTCGATACTAGCACCCCAAAGGTAGCGAAAGCCAATATTGGACCCCTTTGCACCTTTAGTTGTGAGAAATTGGTATGTAAGGCCCCTGCAAAAAGCAAAAAGCTCAACATTATATCCAGCAACACGGTTTCAAAATCAATGCTTTGTATGAACTCCTTTTCTTTTATAAGCAGGGTGTTATCAAACTGTCCAATAAATAGAATAACAGCGGTAAAAACGATAGTGATGACCATAAGTCCAATGGTAATTGGAAGCTTTAAAAACTTCACGTTGAGATATCCAAAAAGAGCGGATAAAACAATTAATACTGTAGCGATAGAGTAATAATCCATAAGACAAGAAACCTGTTTATTGCTGTTCTAGTTTAGTATATATTTAAGGAAGTTAACTGATTAACCATTACCTTGCGGCATAAAATTAGTGCAATAAAACGATTCCCCGCTAGAATGAAAAAAATTTACTTCTTAAGCAGTTGCAGCACCTGCTCCAGAATCATGAATTCCTTAAACCTGGATAGTAGTTTTGAACAACAGGACATAAAAATTGAGCCTCTGAACGAAGTACAGCTTGAAGAGCTGCACCAACTGTCAGGAAGTTACGAAGCGTTGTTTAACAAAAGAGCTCAGCTGTATAAAGAGCGCCAGTTAAAAAACCGAGAGCTTCATGAAACAGATTATAAGGTACTTCTCCTTGAACACTATACTTTTTTAAAACGTCCTGTTTTTGTGATCGGTGAGCAGATTTTCATTGGCAATAGCAAAGCAACGATAGAGGCCCTTGAAAAACGGTTAAATGAACAGTAGAAAGACCGCTTTAGTAGCCTTGTTTATGGTTCAGCTACTATATGGTCTCAACTATACCTTTGCCAAAACGGCCATTAATCAGGGGTTTGTAAAGCCTTTTGCCTTTGTCATTCTAAGGGTGGTTGGCGCTGCAGTCCTGTTCTGGCTACTCGGCTTGTTTCTACCTAAAGAGAAGATTGAAAAACGCGACTTCATAAGGTTTTTGGTGGCCGCTGTATTTGGAGTGTTTATCAATATGATGCTGTTTTTGAAAGGTTTGGAGTTAACAAGTCCAATTCACGCCTCTTCCATCATGACCATTGTTCCTGTTATCATTCTCATCCTTTCGCATTTTATTCTGAAAGAATCGATCACTCCTACCAAACTGGCAGGAGTTATTATGGCTTTTGCCGGTGCATTGGTACTAACCATTTACGGTAAATCCATAAGGGCAGCAGACAATGTGGTACTGGGGAATATTTTTATTTTTATCAATGCGGTATCCTACAGCATTTACGTGATTCTCATCAAACAACTCACCGCCAAATACCACCCGTTGACCTTTATCAAATGGTTGTTTTTATTCGGAACAGTACTGGTTTTCCCTTTTGGATATACCGATCTGAAGGCTATTGATTTGGCGACTTATACACCTTACGCGTATTTCAGTATTGGGTTTGTTGTGATCGGGGCCACTTTTGGCACCTACTTACTCAATCCACTTGCATTAAGTAAACTTAAAGCCTCAACGGTTGGAGCTTTTATTTATTTGCAACCTGCCATCGCCGGTCTCTTCGCTGTGCTTATGGGTGCAGATTCGATAGATCTGATAAAGCTCACAGCCATGCTCATCATCTTTACCGGCGTTTATCTGGTCAGTTTTCAGACTAAAAAAGCTCCTCTGGATTCAAAGACTTAGGCACCACACCGTGTTTACGAGTGTCTTCTCTGGTAAGTATTTTAAACCCATTGGATTTTGGAAATTGTATAGCGAGATGCATTAAATTTTCCGGCAATGCCGTTAGCTTACGCGTTTTTGTGTTGATCCAGGCGCCAAGCATTTTGCAGTGTGCCAAATGTTCTCCCTTATGATTGTAAAAATTGTGGTCAAAGCTAAAGAACATCCCATCTTCACTCAGGCCCGATATTTCTATGGTAACCGTAATAGGTGTCCCCAGAAAGGACTCTTTAAAATAATACATATGCTCGTAAAAGACCACCGGGCCAAGTGCCTGTTCCTTGATGGTCTTCATACTAAAGCCGTGATCGCTAAAGAAGGCCATACGGGCATGGCTCATAAAATTGGTGTAGGCAGAATTGGCCAGATGGGCATTAGCATCTACATCGCTCCATCTTATTTCAAATTGTTTGGTGTACATTTCTTACTGTTGAAGTGCAAAAATAAGAATTCTCCTCCTTGAGCCAAGGGCGATATAAGTGGAAGAATAAGATGCTTCCTGTCCCAATTTTGTACATTTGCTCTTTAATCATTTGAGATTCATGATACAGTCAATGACGGGGTATGGAAAAACAATTTTACAGCTGCCCACCAAAAAGATTTCCATAGAAATAAAATCTTTGAATAGTAAAAATTTAGATGTCAACGCCCGCATGCCATCTGCCTATCGTGTAAAAGAACTCGAGATCAGAAAACGCATTGCCAACCGCCTTAAACGGGGCAAGGCAGACTTTTCATTGTATGTTGATCTGACAGGGGAAGAAACTTCTTCCAGCATCAACAAAACGATTGTACGCTCGTATATGAATCAATTGAGTGAGCTCTCTACTGCCTCTGAAAGTGAGTTATTACAAATGGCCATCAGACTTCCTGACGCCATTAACACGGAACACGACGATGTGGATGAAGACGAATGGGCAATTCTCTCTCAGGGGATTGACGACACCCTCGACAAGATCATCACCTACCGAAAAGACGAAGGGCAAATTTTGAAACAGGACTTTGAGGAACGCATTCTGGTGTTGGAAGAGTTGCTTCAAAAAGTTGAAGAAATTGATCCGGATCGCATCAAACAAGTTCGTGAAAAGCTCGAAAAAGGAATTAGTGAGATCAAGGAAAAGGTGGACGAAAACCGATTTGAACAGGAACTTATTTATTACATTGAAAAATTTGACATCACTGAGGAAAAGGTGCGATTAAAAAACCATCTGCAGTATTTTTCAAAAGCCCTGAACACTAATGATTCCAATGGGAAGAAGCTCGGGTTCATCTGTCAGGAAATAGGCAGAGAGATCAACACCATTGGATCCAAAGCCAATTATGCCCCCATGCAACAACTAGTGGTTCAAATGAAAGACGAGCTGGAAAAAATAAAAGAGCAACTGTTAAACGTCCTTTAAGACTGACACATGGATAAAGGTAAACTAATCGTGTTTTCTGCTCCTTCCGGTTCGGGGAAAACAACCATTGTACGTCATTTGCTCAACTGTCCGGAATTGAATCTGGAATTTTCCATTTCGGCCACCTCGCGTGAAAAAAGAGGCAAGGAGCAGGATGGAAAAGATTATTACTTTCTGAGCCTCGAGGAGTTTAAAGACAAGATCAGAAATAACGAATTCCTGGAATGGGAGGAGGTGTATAGAGACAACTTTTACGGCACCCTTAAATCTGAAGTGGAACGCATTTGGGCTAAAGGCAAGGACGTTATTTTTGATATTGATGTCACCGGAGGCTTACGCATCAAGAAAAAATTTCCCAAAGAAACGCTGGCCATCTTTGTGAAACCACCCAATCTCAATGAGCTCATTAGAAGACTCAAGGAACGTGGTGAGGAAAGTGAGGATAAAATAAATATGCGCGTCTCCAAAGCTCCGGTTGAGTTAGCAACTGCTCCTCAGTTTGATGAGATCGTGGTAAACTCAGAATTGGATCAGGCCTTGAAAGATGCCTATGCACTTGTTTCCAAATTTATTAGTTCATAACAATGAAGATCGGTCTGTTTTTTGGCACCTTCAATCCTATTCATGTAGGGCATCTGAGCATTGCCAACTACATTGTAGAACACAGTGATCTCAATGAGGTCTGGCTAGTGGTAACCCCGCTTAGTCCCTTCAAAAAGAAAAGTAGTTTGCTCGACAACCACCAGCGACTCGAAATGGTTTATCGTGCCACTGAAGACTACCCCAAGCTCAGACCCAGCGATATTGAGTTTAATCTTCCAGAGCCGCACTTCACCATTCATACCCTGGTCTATCTTCAGGAAAAATTTCCACAGCACAGTTTTGCCCTTATCATGGGTGAAGACAACCTTAGTAGTTTCCATAAATGGAAAAACTACGAACAGATCCTCGAGGAACACGATATTTATGTGTACCCCAGAATTAATACTAAACCTCCCAAAGAGGAGTTCATCGATCACCCTAGAATAGTTAAAGTGAACGCACCGATTATTGGGATCTCCTCGACCTTGATTAGAAATGACCTGAAGGACGGAAAAAATATAAGACCCATGTTGCCTCATAAGGTATGGGAATATCTCGATGAAATGAACTTTTACAGGTAGTTCGAATTTCTATTCCCGAGGCATTAAAAATGATAAAAGGCATCTTTTAAATGCTCAATTCTTAACTCGTCCTTGTTTTTAACGATGGCAATAATGTCGAAACGCACTTCAAGGTCCAGGGCTTCCTCGTTGATGTAGGCATCAACCGCTTTAACCAGATTTTTAATCTGTTTAGGTTTGACAAAGTCCTGCGGGTTCCCAAAATCATCGGTTGATCGCGTCTTGACTTCAACAATGGCCAGAATATCCTCTTTCTGAGCCAGAATATCAATTTCGGCCTTATCGTATCTGAAGTTCCTGGACCTGATCTGATATCCGTGTTCTTTAAGGAAGTTTACCGCCAGATCTTCGCCTTCCTTACCTAGTTGGTTGTGTTGGGCCATGCTATGAAAATCAACTAGTCTAAAAAGTTAACCGATGCATTGGTTTTGGTGACCTTTAATTCAATGCTTCTTCCTAAAATGAGCGCCCGGTTGTCCTGTTCATGACCCGCCGGCATATTGAAAGCAATGGGAAAATCGTACTCCGCAAGTGCATCGATGATAAGTTCTTCAACAGAACTCCCCCACTTGGTGGTGTTCTTCCTCAGTTTGCTCATGTCGCCAACGATGAGCCCTGCACACTGCTCAAAATAGCCTGCTCGCTTCAAACTCTGAAGCATTCGATCAATGTGGTACTTGTACTCCCCGATCTCTTCTATAAAAAGAATCTTTCCATGGGTATCAATACTGGTCTCAGATCCCAGCATAGTATGCAGGATGGTCAAATTACCCCCTACCAGCTGCCCCTGTGCCTCACCTGCCCTGTTAAAGGTTGATCCTTCTAACTGATAGCTTAGGGCATTCCCAAAAACAGCATTCTTAAACGTACTGATACTGGTTTTTATTTCATCAGGAGGGTCTGACAGACTGGTACACATTAAGGCATGAATGGATTGGTACCCCTCATTATGCACTTGATTGTGCAGAGCAGTAATATCGCTATAGCCAATGATCCATTTGGGCCTTTCTTTAAACCTCGAATAATTCAATTTATCAAGTATTCTTACAGTCCCATACCCCCCGCGGGCACACCAGATGGCACTAATATTGGGGTCGTCCATAACCCTCTGCAAGTCTGAGGCGCGCTGCTGGTCTGTTCCTGCAAAATGGTGATTCTGTTCAAAAATATGATCTCCCACCTGCACCTTGAGTCCCCATGACTCGAGCAGTGATTTTGCTTTATTGATTTCACCCTCTCTGCTTTTTAAGATTCCGGAAGGAGCCACTATGGCTACCGTGTCTCCCGCTTTGAGGTAGGGCGGCTGGCTAAGACTAGAACGCTTCATGTATTCGGTTTTTTGATAGGTTTGACTGTAATTAACCCCACTGAATAGCAAGACGACTATTGCGAATATGGTTCTCATAAAACTTTATGTTGATTGCCCGGCCGGGCTCAGGTAAATGTACATTTTTTTTCTGTTTAGCTGATGGAATCACTAATTTTGTCCCCTTAACAAACATCACCGATGAACAGCTCTCAACGCTATACCATTACAGCGGCACTGCCCTACACCAACGGACCAATCCATATCGGCCATCTGGCAGGGGTGTATGTCCCCGCAGACATTTATGCCCGTTTCCTCAGACTACAGGGGCACGATGTGGCTTTTATCTGTGGAAGTGACGAGCACGGTGTACCAATTACGATCAAGGCCAAACGAGAGGGGGTGTCCCCACAGGATATCGTTGATAAGTACCATAAGATCATTAAAGACTCCTTTGTGGATTTTGGGATTTCCTTCGATAATTACTCCCGAACCTCCAATAAAAACCATCACGATACCGCATCAGCCTTTTTCAAGAAGCTTTATGATGATGGAAAATTTATAGAAGAAACCTCGGAGCAATTTTATGATGCTGAAACCCAAATGTTTCTGGCCGATCGTTTCATTATCGGCACCTGCCCCAAGTGTGGCTATGAGGAGGCTTATGGCGACCAGTGCGAAAATTGCGGAACCAGCCATAATGCTACCGATCTCATTAACCCAAAATCGGCCATAACGGGTAATGCTCCCACCTTAAAATCTACCAAGCACTGGTACCTGCCGTTGGAGGACTATCAGGACTTTTTAAAAGAATGGATTCTGGTAGGGCATCAAAAAGATTGGAAACCCAATGTACTTGGCCAGGTAAAATCCTGGATCGATGACGGATTGCGCCCGCGAGCGGTGACTCGCGATCTGGACTGGGGCATCCCTGTACCTGTTCCCGGGGGCGAAGGCAAAGTACTTTATGTATGGTTTGATGCGCCTATTGGTTATATCTCCGCTACCAAGGAGTGGGCTGCGGAACAGGGGAAAAACTGGGAAGACTACTGGAAGGATGAAAACACCAAGCTGGTCCATTTTATTGGAAAGGATAATATTGTCTTTCACTGCATCATTTTCCCGGCCATGCTCAAAGCACATGGAGATTACATTATGCCGGAGAATGTTCCTGCCAACGAATTTCTGAATTTAGAGGGGAGAAAACTATCGACCTCCAAAAACTGGGCGGTTTGGTTGCCAGACTACCTCAAGGATTTTCCCGGACAGCAAGACGTACTTAGGTATACCCTCACTGCCAACGCACCGGAAACCAAAGACAACGATTTTACCTGGAAAGACTTTCAGGCTCGCAATAACAACGAGCTGGTTGCCATCTTTGGGAATTTCATTAACCGAGTGGTTGTCCTTACCAACAAATACTATAATGGGGTAGTTCCCAAAGCAGATACCCTCTTGCAAACAGACGAAGACACACTGGCTGCGTTAAGGGCTTATCCGGCCGTTATCGCCAGCTCCATTGAGCGTTTTCGTTTCAGGGAAGCCTCTCAGGAACTCATGAATCTGGCGCGTTTAGGCAACAAGTATCTGGCCGATGAAGAACCCTGGAAAACGATAAAAACAGACGAGGCACGTACCCGTACCATTATGAACGTAGCCCTTCAGATTGCCGCAGGATTAACAGTTTTATGCGAACCGTTTTTACCATTTACGGCCCATAAACTTCGTTCTGTTTTAAATCTTACAGCAGACAGCGAATTGTCCTGGAATACTGTGGGTGAGAAGGTCGCATTGATACCGGCCGGCCATAAAATTGGCAAGGCCGAACTGCTATTCTCCAAAATAGAAGACAGTGCCATTCAGGTGCAGGTCGAAAAATTGGACCGTGGTTTGCAGGAAAATCTGCAGAGTGAAAAGACGGCCGAACCACAAAAACCGGAAATTACATTTGAGGATTTTACCAAACTAGACATGCGGGTAGGAACCATCCTGGAGGCAGAAAAAATGCCCAAAACCAAAAAGCTTCTGGTGTTGAAGGTGGATACTGGCATCGATGTGCGCACCATCGTATCAGGGATTGCTGAAAGTTTTACTCCGGAGGAGGTAATAGGAAAACAGGTGACTGTTTTGGTGAATCTGGCACCTCGCAAACTGCGCGGTGTTGAAAGCGAGGGTATGATCCTCATGACTGAAGATGAACAGGGAAATCTGGTTTTTGTCAATCCTGAAAAGGAAACAACCCCCAATGGATTGAAGATTAGTTAAGTTTTTTTGGCATCGTTTTTGTGACAATTTATCACAAAATTAGAGGCTATGACGAGAATTACTGTAATCCCCGCCCAACTAACTAGTTTCCAATCTTTTCTTTACATCATTTTTACCAGCATTTTAAGCCTTTCTCTTTTGACTGCTCAGGAGGAACGCGACCTTGTTGACGCCTTTATCGATCATACCGATAATGCCCGTGAGGTGATCTACCTGCATCTGAACAAGTCTACCTATATCAAGGGGGAGTCTGTTGGCTTTACAGCCTATGTATTGGATAAGAAAGATAAGATGCCCTCCCTGCTCACCACCAACCTCTATGTGAGTATCGAGGATATGGACCAAATCCCCATTGTCCAGCAACTGCTTAAGGTAGAGAACGGCGTGGCCTCCAATGTCTTTGATATCGATGATAACTTTAGCACCGGATCCTATCTGGTGAAGGCCTATACCAACTGGTCTCGTAACTTTAAAGAACCTAATTACTTCTCCGCCACCATTAAGATTATCGATCCTGCTACCGATGCCTTTGTCGATAATGAGCGCGTAGAGAATGCCATCGATGCACAGTTCCTGCCGGAGAGCGGACACCTGCTGGCCGATGTGGTCAATAAAGTTGGGGTTGTCCTTAAAGATCCTAAAGGCTATGGGCTGGCTGATGCCTCCGGCAAAGTCCTTGACAGGAATGGGAAAGTACTCACTACTTTTCGGGTCAACCATCTGGGAATTGGGCAGTTCCTGCTCAAACCCTCGGTAGGAGACACCTTTAAGGTCGTTGTGAGCTATAACTATAAAGACTATGAGTTTTCACTTGATCAAAGTGTGCAGCCCATTGGCCTTATCCTCTCCACCTCAGTTCGCAATGAGCAGCTCACCCTTAGTGTACATACCAACCAGCGCGGACTCCAGCAATTCAAAGACCAGAATTTTCTCTTGGGCTTTCACAACGGATCAGATCTGCAAACCATTAAGCTCAGCTTTGATAAGCAAACTTCAATCCATACAATTTTTGACCTCAACCAAATGCCACCCGGAGTTACCGTCTTTACACTCTTTAATGAGAACAGCCAGCCCATTGCCGAACGACTCTTCTTTAACTACAAGGGGCTTACTATTCACCAACTGTCCGATCTTAGTACTACTATGGTCGAAAACGACTCTATCGATATCTCCCTGGCCTTTAAGACCATTGACCCTTCTAAGTTTCATAACATCTCCGTTTCTGTGCTCCCTGCCGATACCAAATCTTATAAACACCATCACAGCCTGGTCTCCTACAACTACCTGAAGCCCTACATCAATGGGCCTATCGAACAAGCCAAATACTACTTTAATGAGGTAACTCCCCAGGTAAAAGCCGATCTGGACATGCTGCTGCTTACCCAAGGCTGGTCCTCCTACAACTGGAACCAGATCTTTGATAACAAGCACAGCCTGCCTTTTGAATTTGAACGAGGCCTGAGCCTGAAAGCTAATGTCAATGGCAATCTGCGCAAGCAAAAAACCTTCGTTGTACACCCCCTGGAAGATTCACAGCAACCGGTCTACGTGCAGCTCGATGACCAACAGAACAGTTTTCAGATGGATCAGATTTTTTTAGAAGACAAGACCTCCATTGCCCTCTCTGAAATCGATAACAAGGGTAAAATGGAACCTGCCAAGGTCTACCTGCAATTCTTCCCCAGTACCATCCCCAGACTTCAAATACCCCAATACCCTCTTGATCCCAAGCCACAGTACAACCTTAATACCAGCTTTGAGCAAAATGTCATGTCTACTAGCACACTCGATCAAACACAGCAACTCGATGAGGTGGTGATTACCGCTGACCCCAACGATTATAAGACCAGACTTCGAGACCTAAACCGCGAATCTAAAGGGATTGCCAGATTAGCTACAGAAGGGGACCTCAATCGTTATTTCAACGTTTTGGAATGGATTAGAGGGCGACATGGCTTTTGGGCCAAAAGAACATTATGGACTGATGTATATATTAACGAGGAACAGCTTACAAAATTATCAGCAAAAACCTACCTGGAAACAATTAGTCTAAGTGATGTGGATTTCGTGGAATTCCTACCCAATTCTGCAAGAGGATTTAGACTAAAACTTCATATTGACTGGGAGAAGGTCAAGCTTAATAAATATGGGCCTGCAGCTAAGACCTTCGAAGCCCCACTCACCTTTAGTTCAGCAAAACAGTTTTACACCCCGGTGTACCGCTACCGTGGGGATACCTTCTATAAGAATTTTGGCACCATTGCCTGGGAGCCTGCTATACAGCTTGATACTGATGGTAAGACCCGGCTAAAGATCCAAAAACCCATTGTACCCATCACCCTCTTTATTGAAGGCATGGACCACCTGGGGCAGCCCATCTTTTATGAACATACCTTAACTATCAATTAATATGAGAGCATCAACCATTTTATTTCTATGTATTTGTAATAAGTAACTATGACCACCTTTCGATCTTACAATATCCTGGTTAAGACCTTGGGCCTAATAGCTTTCTGGCTCTTGGCCCTTGCTACTATACATGGTCAGCAATCTACAGCTATTGTAGATGCCTTTAATGAGCATACTGCTGATGCCCGGGAGGTCATTTACCTGCATGTTAATAAATCAAGCTACATTAAAGGTGAGTCCATTGGCTTTACCGCCTACGTTCTGGATAAAAACACCAAGCGACCCGCCCTGCTTACCACCAACCTTTATGTGAGCCTCGAGACCATGGAACAAAAACCCCTGAAGCAACTCATGCTTAAGGTTGAAAACGGTATCGCTTACAATATCTTTGAAATTGATGATTCCTTTGTCACCGGATCCTATCTCCTGAAGGCCTACACCAACTGGTCTCGTAACTTTAAAGAACCTAATTACTTCTCCGCCACCATTAAGATTATCGATCCTGCTACCGATGCCTTTGTCGATAATGAGCGCGTAGAGAATGCCATCGATGCACAGTTCCTGCCGGAGAGCGGACACCTGCTGGCCGATGTGGTCAATAAAGTTGGGGTTGTCCTTAAAGATCCTAAAGGCTATGGGCTGGCTGATGCCTCCGGCAAAGTCCTTGACAGGAATGGGAAAGTACTCACTACTTTTCGGGTCAACCATCTGGGAATTGGGCAGTTCCTGCTCAAACCCTCGGTAGGAGACACCTTTAAGGTCGTTGTGAGCTATAACTATAAAGACTATGAGTTTTCACTTGATCAAAGTGTGCAGCCCATTGGCCTTATCCTCTCCACCTCAGTTCGCAATGAGCAGCTCACCCTTAGTGTACATACCAACCAGCGCGGACTCCAGCAATTCAAAGACCAGAATTTTCTCTTGGGCTTTCACAACGGATCAGATCTGCAAACCATTAAGCTCAGCTTTGATAAGCAAACTTCAATCCATACAATTTTTGACCTCAACCAAATGCCACCCGGAGTTACCGTCTTTACACTCTTTAATGAGAACAGCCAGCCCATTGCCGAACGACTCTTCTTTAACTACAAGGGGCTTACTATTCACCAACTGTCCGATCTTAGTACTACTATGGTCGAAAACGACTCTATCGATATCTCCCTGGCCTTTAAGACCATTGACCCTTCTAAGTTTCATAACATCTCCGTTTCTGTGCTCCCTGCCGATACCAAATCTTATAAACACCATCACAGCCTGGTCTCCTACAACTACCTGAAGCCCTACATCAATGGGCCTATCGAACAAGCCAAATACTACTTTAATGAGGTAACTCCCCAGGTAAAAGCCGATCTGGACATGCTGCTGCTTACCCAAGGCTGGTCCTCCTACAACTGGAACCAGATCTTTGATAACAAGCACAGCCTGCCTTTTGAATTTGAACGAGGCCTGAGCCTGAAAGCTAATGTCAATGGCAATCTGCGCAAGCAAAAAACCTTCGTTGTACACCCCCTGGAAGATTCACAGCAACCGGTCTACGTGCAGCTCGATGACCAACAGAACAGTTTTCAGATGGATCAGATTTTTTTAGAAGACAAGACCTCCATTGCCCTCTCTGAAATCGATAACAAGGGTAAAATGGAACCTGCCAAGGTCTACCTGCAATTCTTCCCCAGTACCATCCCCAGACTTCAAATACCCCAATACCCTCTTGATCCCAAGCCACAGTACAACCTTAATACCAGCTTTGAGCAAAATGTCATGTCTACTAGCACACTCGATCAAACACAGCAACTCGATGAGGTGGTGATTACCGCTGACCCCAACGATTATAAGACCAGACTTCGAGACCTAAACCGCGAATCTAAAGGGATTGCCAGATTAGCTACAGAAGGGGACCTCAATCGTTATTTCAACGTTTTGGAATGGATTAGAGGGCGACATGGCTTTTGGGCCAAAAGAACATTATGGACTGATGTATATATTAACGAGGAACAGCTTACAAAATTATCAGCAAAAACCTACCTGGAAACAATTAGTCTAAGTGATGTGGATTTCGTGGAATTCCTACCCAATTCTGCAAGAGGATTTAGACTAAAACTTCATATTGACTGGGAGAAGGTCAAGCTTAATAAATATGGGCCTGCAGCTAAGACCTTCGAAGCCCCACTCACCTTTAGTTCAGCAAAACAGTTTTACACCCCGGTGTACCGTTACCGCGGCGATCGGTTCTATAAGAACTTTGGTACAATAGCCTGGCAGCCTGCTCTGCAGCTCGATACTGATAGCAAGACCAGCTTTAAAATCCAAAAACCCATTGTGCCCATCAAACTCTTCATTGAAGGTATTACAAAGTCTGGACAGGCCGTATACTCAGAAAAATCAATTATTTTTAATTAACCATTCTAACCGATTCTATGCGCATGATCATAAGAAAAACCATTTTAATCCATCTCAGCTTATTTATTTTATTTCAGCTGCAGGTTCCTGCACAGGCAGAATTCATTACAGATTCATTTGAGGACTATAACGCTATTGCAGAAGAGGTCATCCATCTGCACCTGAACAAATCGACTTACATCAAAGGAGAATCCATAGGGTTTACGGCCTATGTGCTTGACAAGCATGAAAAACTACCCGCCTTAATGACCAAGAATCTGTACGTAAGTATAGAAGATAAGGATGAGAATCCCATTACCCAGAAGCTGATTGAGGTCAATAACGGCGTTGCCCATAACAGCTTCATGATCGATGAAGAGTTTAATAGTGGAAGTTATCTTGTCAAAGCCTATACCAATTGGTCTCGCAACTTTTCACCGAGGAACCAGTTCACAGCCAAAATTGAGATCATCGATCCCAAGACCGACGAATACATTTCCTATGAAACCATTGAGGAGGAACTGGATGTGCAGTTTCTTCCGGAAAGTGGTCATTTACTCATGGGCACACTTAATAAAATTGGCGTTATCATCAAAGACCAGAAAGGTTACGGCGTTGCCGGAGTGAGTGGGGAGGTAGTGGATGATGAACAAAATACCGTCAGTAGCTTTACCGTGAACGATCTGGGTATTGGGAGTTTTGTCATCACCCCTGAGGCCGATCGTCGCTACACGGTTCAATTAAGCTACAGACTTAAGGAATACCGAAAACCGCTGGATCTGCAGAAGGAACACACCGGGATAGTTTTAAGTACAACCAATAAGAACGATGAATTATACATAGCGATAAAGACCAATCAAAATAGTTTGAAACAGTTTCAGGGCCAGGTATTTTATCTCAGTTTACACAATGGAAATGAGATGGAACTACTACCTTTCTCATTTAACAACAAGACAACGGTCAACCAGATCATCGATCTAAAAAGCCTGCCTCCCGGAGTCCAAACGATTACTGTTTTTAACCATCAAAAGAAGCCTTTGGCAGAGCGATTGGTCTTTAATTACAATGGATTGAAGAAAGCAACCATGGCTTTAGCAAAACAAGAGGTGCAGGGAAATTCTATGCAGATCACTCTACATACCGCCCAACTCAATTCTAAAGACTTTAACAACCTGTCCGTTTCGGTCCTTCCTCAACAAACAAAGTCGTACAGGCACCATCATAATTTACTATCCAAAGTGTATCTGCAGCCCTACATCAAAGGAACTGTGGAACGGGCGGGCCATTACTTTACAGCGGTCACACCTGAAAAAAAGTTCGATATGGACCTGTTGCTACTCACACAAGGATGGAGCTCTTACAGCTGGAACGATATTTTTAATCCCAACAGGTCTCTGCCTCATGCGTTTGAACAAGGTATTAGCATAAAGGCCAATATTAATAACCGTAAGCGCTCCAAGCCTTCATTTTTACTGCACTCCATGAATAATGCAGAACCGGTGATTGTTGATATTGAGGAAGGAATGAACAGTTTTACCATAGAGGATCTGTTTTTGAAGGAAAAGGACAGTATTTATATTTCCGAGATCGTTTCCAAACAAAAAATAGTACCTGCCCAACTGTTTCTGCAGTCCTTCCCCAGTGGTGTCCCCAGAGTAAAGGTACCTTCCACGGTCTTGGCACCCAAGCCCGATTACGGATACACTGCTCCTCTGGACAACGTAATGTATTCGGAACTTCTTGATGGGGTACAACAGTTGGATGAGGTGGTCCTCACCACTGAACTGGACCGCGTAAGAGCACGAACTCAGGAACTTTCAAAAAACCGATTTGGCAGAGTCAAGGTCGTTTCGCAAACAGACCGTTATGCTTATCTCACTATAGAACAGTATTTGCAGTCTCTGGGATTGGTGGTCGAATCCACACCAGACGGAATGTCCATAAACAGACCCGGGAGAGGAGTGTACAGGAGTCCTGCAAGCGCTGGAGCGCAGCGTATGGTGACCGGTATGGCCATTTTTTTTAATGATGTACAGTTATTCGACACTTCCTATTTATATAATTTACCTCTCAACGAAATTGAATTTGTGGAGGTTAACACTACAGGTATGGGCATGGGATTCAGAGCACCCGATGGTTATGTTAAGATCTACTCGCTCAATACCTCTGCATGGGCCAATGTAGAGCGCGAGACCGTAAAAGCCTTTGGAATGCCTCTTAGTTTTAGTGAAACCAAAGATTTTTACATCCCCAAGTACCAGTACCGCAATGATGATTTTTATAAAGGTTTTGGCACGGTGGCCTGGGAACCCAATTTAAAAGTAAGTGAACAAGGCAAGGTAAGCCTTAGCATAGAACAGCCCCTTGTGCCGCTCACCTTGTTTGTTGAAGGAATTTCCGGTGACGGCACCATCATCTCAGACCAGATCTCGGTGAACACCCCGTAAGAAGATAAAGGTGCCAGTCTATGGCACCTTTATGGTTTCTGTACTTACATAGTAGCCTAAACACTACATTTTTGGCACAGTTGTTGTGGTATTTTTTTCAACTAAAAATTTTGCGCTATGACCACACAATCATTCCTTCCAAACACTACTAAATCATTCATAGTCCTTTACTTCTCTCTTTTTATTTCCATCTGCTGCGCCCCTGTTCTTCTGGCGCAAGACAAAATGGAAATTGTCGATGCCTTTGCAGATTACACGGCCTCGGCCAGAGAAGTTATTCACGTACACCTTAATAAATCGACCTTTATTAAAGGTGAGGCTGTTGGCTTTACGGCTTATGTGTTTGATAAGAAACAAAAGATGCCGGCGCTTTTAACCACCAACCTCTACCTGAGTCTGGAAGACGAACAGCAAAATCCTGTCAAACAACAACTCCTTAAGGTAGAAAACGGTGTGGCTTCCAATGTCTTTATACTCGACGACGCCTTTAAAACAGGAACCTACACCCTGAAGGCCTATACCAACTGGTCACGTAATTTTAAAGAACACAATTACTTCTCAGCCAATATAGAGATCATCGATCCGCAGACCGATAAGAGCATTAGTTACGAGCGGGTTGAAAATGCGTTGGACGCTCAATTCCTCCCCGAAAGTGGGCATCTTCTCGCCGATGTGGTTAATAAAATTGGGGTGGTGGTCAAAGATCCTAAAGGTTATGGAGTCCCCAATGCCACAGGAGAAGTCTTTAACAGTAAAAACGAATCCATCACTACCTTTCAACTCAACCATTTGGGAATCGGTAACTTTGTAATGATCCCTTCCCTGGGAGACCGGTACCGCATCGTTTTAACACACCGCATGAAGGAATTTAGTTTTCTACTCGATCAGAAAACAGAACCGGTTGGCCTTACCCTGGCAACAGCCACTCTGGGAAAACGTCTATTTATCAATGTGAAAACCAATAGCCGCTCATTTGACCAACTCAAGAATCGCAACTATAAGCTCAGTATGCACAACGGTGACTTTATGCAGGCTTCCGATATTTGGTTTGATGAGTCACTGACCGTCACCAGGGTTATCGATTTAGATGAACTCTCACCAGGGGTAAACGTCTTTACCGTCTTCGACCCTAACAACAGACCTGTAGCTGAGCGCCTGTTCTTCAACTACCAAGGACTCCCGCTGGCCTCAGCTGATGATCTGCATCAGAAAAAAGTAAGGGACTCCCTTAGACTGACTCTGAGCTATGATTCGATAGATCCTAATGCGTTTTCCAACCTCAGAGTCTCAGTGCTTCCTTCCAAGACAGAAGCCTACAGGCACAAC
>CAWZYX010000003.1:0-90472 GCA_963966315.1 uncultured Winogradskyella sp.
AGATCTGAATGAAGACGATTTTCGTTACCCTGGCCCTAAGCCGTTTAGTAAAGAAACGGCCATTTTAATGATGTGCGACAGTGTGGAAGCCGCTTCCAAGAGCCTTAAGGATCCAACCACAGCAAAGATTAACGATTTTGTAGAGAATATTGTGAGTAAGCAAATGGAAACCGGGCAGTTCCTAAATGCAAACATTACCTTTAAAGAGATTCAGTCCATTAAAAAGGTTTTGAAACAGAAGTTGGCCAATATTTATCACCTGCGTATCGAGTACCCTGAATAAAAAGGCTCTTTGTGCAAATTATAGAATTTGGTAACTCAGAATAAGAGGGTATTCTTTTACAACGTAAACAACCTCTCTAAAATAACAAAGCAAGCTACAAATTGCAGCCTGCTTTGTGATAAACTTTATTTCTTCCAGATAATACTAAGGGATTTGGGCCAGATCAATAGCCCTCCGCTTCAATAAAATCAAGATTAATTTCCATTCATTTGTTTAGTTGCGTCATTAACAACATCTTCAGCTTCATTAACGGCGTCCTCAGCATCTTTTTTGGCATCCTCCATGATTTTTTCAGCGTCTGCCTTAAGGTCATCGTATTTCTTTTGAGCCTCTTCAAGTGCTTTTTCGGCAGCCTCTCTCGTTTCGTCAGTAGCATTTGCTACTGCTTCTTTGGCAGCTTCTAGTTCTTTTTTAGCTTCTTCCATGGCTTTTTCCAAAGCTTCCCCGGTAGCTTCCTTTGCACTGTCCATTGCATCTGAAATACTTTCAGTAGCCTCATCCATTGCGTCTTCTGCTTGTGCAACAGCTTCCTCTACCTGAGCTTCAGCTTCAGAAGCAGCTTTCTTGTCTTTACAGGAAGTAAATGCCACTCCCAGTAATAACATAAATGATAGATTTAAAATTAGTTTTTTCATGTTAAGTAATTTATTTGTTAAAATTAAGGGCCTAAAAATGAACAGCTCATCGTTTCCAAACGGAGATGAGCTTTTATAGACCAACTTACTCATACGATATACGATCCAGATCTTGTGTTTGGATCACTTAGGTAGTGTTTTTCTTTTAAGTGACAACTTACTTTAGGAGGATGTTGAATTAATTTAAGGAATCATTTTCCTGGAGTTGCATAGCCTCACTACTCATTTTTCTAATTAAAGTAGATAAGGTCCTTAGGATAAATGCATTCATCATTAAGGACGATTGAGTACTTTTCTTAATTGTTTAGGATTCATCTTCTCCAAGCTCGTGTAATTTCATTTTTTTCTTTTCCAGAAACAAAAATCTACAGCGATATGGATTTTCTGCCTGTAGGGATCGCGACAGGGATTTAGTTGCCTTCCATTAAAGCAATAAAATCAGGTTCATTTTTTAAACTGTTTAGATCCGGATCGTGCCTCATGTAGTCGTAATTCTCGAAACCATTATCAATAGCTGTTCGAAGGCTCTCAATAGCCATTTCCTTGTCATTTGTTAAGGTGTAAAAACAAGCCGCATTATAAACGATAATAGGATCTTTTGGATTTTGTGCTACTCCTTTTTGCATTTCAATTTTCGCCTCCTCCATACGTCCAAGCCTAAACAAGGTGAATGCATAAAATTGGTGGGCCCGTGAATCATCCGGATGATGTAATAAATATTTGGGATAAAACAAAACAGCTCGCTCAATGGTATCCTGAAGCATGTCCTGATCGTTCAGCGTTTCGTAGGCCATTTGCAGATCGCCATATGGCGAATGAAAATCACCATTAAGTTCCAGTGCCTTATTAAAATCATGTATCGCCTCAGCATCTCTGTCCATGACCCTGAACAATCGACCTCGAACCCAATAGGCAAAAAAATTGTTCGGATCAAAAGCGATGCCTTTTTCGGCTGCTATTAGTGCTTCTTTTGGTGACTTTTTATTATAATATACCAGACCTAGAGCACTGTAGGCTTCAGAGGAAGTAGAATCATATATTAATGCTTTCAATGCGGATTCTTCTGCCTTCTCAATCCACTTTTCCTTTTTGTCATGAGTTTCATACAACAAGGCACACGCTTCTGCCATGCCAGCATAAGCAGCAGCATATTTTGGATCAAGATCGATCGCTTGCTGAAATAGGTCTATGGCCAAACGCAAATAGCTTTTGGTATACCTAAACAGGAATTCTCTGGCTCTTAGATTAGCATCATAAGCATCGCTATTGTCAGTAGCTCGTTTACCGAGTGCCTCGATCTCCTGAGTTGACAGCTTTATTTGTAGCGAGTTTACAATACGCTTTGATACTTTTTCTTGGATATCAAATACATCGGCTATTTTACCAAGATATATCTCTGCCCATAGCTGTGTATCCTTTTGCACATCAATTAGGGCTGCGGATATTTTTAGGTCATCGTTTACTTTACGAACGGTACCCTGTAACAGGTACTTTGCATTCAATTCATGACCTAGCGTTATATTATCTAATTCAGTATCCTTATATCGCATGGACGAACTACGCGAAGCAATATCCAATTCCTTGATTGCAGATAATCGAACTATAATCTCTTCTGTCAAACCATCGCTAAAATAATTGCTATCTTCATCTGAACTAATGTTTTGAAATGGTAATACCACCAGTTTATTGTGATAAAGAATAGGATATGGTTCTTGTTTAGAACTAACAAAAGGAGGTACCTCTGCATTAATAATTTCTTTTGCTGGTTTAAGTGGCTCCTTGTATATCCAAGCAAATACAAGGGCAATGGGAAACCCAACTACCAAAACGAGAATCAGGACCTTCATAAAATAGGCTGGTGCACCGTAGGTCGGCAGAACGATGGAGAAAACCTGGGTTAAGACCCAGGCAATAATTAAATAGGTGATTGCGAATTTAAACAGGTTACGTCTTTTAAGCTCTGCTATGTATTTTTTTAGTTTCACTTTAAATCGCGCTTAAATTTCATAAAAAATTAATGCTCACTACTAATATTCTGGAAGGAAAAAAAGCGCTTGAACCAACAGTGAATTGGTTAAGTTTTACTGCAAATTTTCAACCAAGGTCACGCACTTTATGAATTATTAAATTTACGCAATATTTATAGATATTTACTTAGGTATCAGTTAAAAATTCCCGCAAGAGGTAGTCAAGAAAGTAAATTTTTTACACCTCTTTAAAGCATTGTTTTATTTCGACAAATCCGCAACTCAGGCCTATTCAAGGCAGGGCTTAGTTTGCCTAAATTCTGATAGCATCCAAAGCTACCAAAACAGAAAAGCCTGACAATCTCTTGATAGTCTTAATTTATCTGTGATCGCGACAGGATTATATCATGATCCTTTAGCATTCCCCTGTGTAAATAAGCCTTTATGCCTTGCGGCATTACGCATCTCTGATTTAATTGAGGTGTTCTTGTAGCTTGTAAGGCAGGATTAAAGATCCTTGTCTAATCCATTTTGAAAATAAGCCTCAATGCCTCACGGCATTACGTCTTTCTGGTTTAATTGAGGTGTTCTTGTAGTTTGTAAGGTAGGATTAAAGATCCTTGTCTAATCCATTTTGAAAATAAGCCTCAATGCCTCACGGCATTACACCTTTCCTGTTTTATAGCTTTGAAACTGAAGTTTCAACCTGTAAAACAGAAAAGCCTAACAAGAGATTGTTAGGCTTATTTATCTGTGATCGCGACAGGATTCGAACCTGTGACCGTCTGCTTAGAAGGCAGATGCTCTATCCAGCTGAGCTACGCGACCGGACCGAGTGTTAAGAAAATGTCCAGTGGACATTTTTAACGAAGGTTCCAGCCCGCGGGCTGGTCTTCTGACACACTCTTTTTTTATGAGGATTAACTTCGTTCATCCTGAATTGGCGGTGCCAATTAAAGCAAACAGCTATTTTTCTTAAGAAAACAGGCTTACTACGAAAAATCCTCGTTTGCTTTGTTTGTAGGGGTGGCAGGATTATTAACATGATCCTCTATGGAGGATCACAAACCAATGCCTCATTTCTTTAAGAAAGCGAGCTTTCTTCAGAAACTTACCCTTGCTTTGTCGGGGTGGCAGGATTCGAACCTGCGACCTCCGCGTCCCAAACGCGGCGCGATAACCGGGCTACGCTACACCCCGAAAACAACTTTCGTTGTTAATATTTTAAAGAACAGATCCTGTATTCCAAAGGAATGGCGGACTTGTCTGCCGAAGCCCGCTTTCCTTTGTATAATATGCCCGCTTTCGTTAAAACTTCAGCGGGCGAAGGCGGAGAGACCGGGATTCGAACCCGGGCAACACTTACGCGTTGACAGATTAGCAATCTGCTCCATTACCACTCTGGCACCTCTCCATTTTTCTCTTAAAGAACGTCTTTTTTTCATGGCCTTTATCGACAAATGATTAATTATCGAATAGGCGGGTGCAAATGTAACTTTTACTATTAAAGAACGCAACTATTTTATTTTGTTTTTTGACTTTTGATGACTGTTACTTCCATTAGTTCAGCTTTATATACTTACCCATATTGAATCATAGTTTTAACAAAGACTTTAAAAACTTTAAAAAGCTTATTTGTAGCTTCCATCTTTATTTGGTTATTGCAGCTACTACAACTCACTAAGAAAGGACTCTACTGTTCTCATGGAAATTTTTATTTGGATCCGTGGGCTCGGGTGGATTATGCTATTATTTCACACGGCCATGCCGATCATGCTCGTTGGGGTATGAAGCAGTATCTATGCCATACCGACTCAAAAAATATTCTGAAACAACGCTTGGGAAAGGATATCAAAATACAAACATTGGGCTTTGCAGAACCTTTAAATCTGAATGGAGTGCAGGTTAGTTTTTTCCCGGCAGGGCATGTTATAGGATCTGTTCAGATACGTCTGGAATACAAAGGCAGAATAGAAGTGTTTTCCGGGGACTATAAGACACAACCAGATTTTATTACTACACCCTTCGAACCGATAAAATGCCATACATTTATTACTGAAAGCACTTTTGGATTACCTGTTTACAAATGGCAATCTGAACAAACTATTCAACTCCAATTAGAACAATGGATTAAATACAACAAGTCTCAGCAACGCACTTCCGTTTTTATTGGTTATTCTTTGGGAAAGGCTCAGCGAATCCTCTCTTTATTAGATGGTATGGATGAGATCTTTGTGCATCGCTCCATACATCATCTCAATGAAGCTATTTCAGACGGTGGTTACCCATTGCCAAAAACCCGTGTACTATCAGCAGATTTTGATAAAAAGGAAGTTGAGGGCAAACTGGTGGTGTTACCACCAGCAGTATTGGATTCAAAAATGTTTAAGAGAATACCTAATGCCGCGACCGCCATCTGTTCAGGTTGGATGCAAATTAGAGGTAATCGTCGCTGGCGAGCCGTGGATGCAGGATTTCCTATAAGTGATCACGCTGATTGGGATGGGCTAATCAGCGCGGTGAAAGCCACGCAGGCTGAAGAAGTTTTTGTAACACATGGATCTCAGGCTACTTTTTCAAGATACCTCAACGAAATAGGTGTAAAAGCTTATGAATTAAAAACAGAATATGGAGAAGAAGAGCTGGTCCCTACAGAAAAATCACAAGAGAACCAATAAAGCGTGAAAAACTTTTCCAATTTAATGTCGGCGATAGAAATCACCAACAAGACTAATGCAAAGATCGATGCCCTTGTGCACTATTTCAGAACTGCACCTGATAAAGATAAACTTTGGGTTATTGCCCTGTTTACTGGGAAACGCCCCCCAAGACCTGTGAAAACAGCACGGATGAAGGAATGGTGTTTGGAAATCACTGGTCTGCCGGAGTGGATTTTTGTAGAAAGTTACAGTACGGTCGGAGATCTGGGGGAGACCCTTGCTCTATTACTTCCCGATCCCAAGGAACATCTGGATCTAACTTTGAACGAATGGATGTTGGAGCTCAGCGCTTTAAAGACAAAAACAGATGAAGAAAAGAAAAAATTTGTTCTGGAAGCATGGCAGGGGCTGGAACAGCAGGAAAGACTCATCTTCAATAAACTTATAGGAGGAAGCTTTCGAATTGGTGTATCCAAAAAGACATTGGTCAATGCACTTTCAAAATATTCAGGGATAGACCCTAATAGATTAATGCACAGCATAATAGGTAAATGGTCCATCGAAGAGTTAAGTTTTGAAACACTCATTAAAGGGAAGCACATTAATTACGATAATAGTAAACTTTATCCGTTTTGCCTTGCTTATGCCCTTGATAAAAAACCTGAAGCACTTGGTAAGGTCGGTGATTGGCTGGTAGAACAGAAATGGGACGGTATCCGAGGCCAGATTGTTAAACGCAATGGGGAAATTCATATTTGGTCACGAGGAGAAGAACTGGTCACGCGGCAATTTCCCGAACTGGTAGAGGTGTTCAGTGCTTTTACAGACGACTTTGTTCTGGATGGAGAGATACTTGCAATGAAAGATAATAATGTGTTATTATTCAATGATTTGCAGAAGAGATTAAATAGAAAAAATGTTAGTAAGAAACTGTTGCTTGAAATCCCAATTGGATTTTATGCCTATGATATTTTAGAGTTGGATGGAACTGATATCAGAGAGCATCCCTTTAGTTTCAGAAGGTCAAGATTGGAGGAGCTTTTTGATAAATTTAGTCTTCCAGAGAGTATTCGACTATCCCATTTAGTCCCCTTTAAAAAATGGGATGATTTGTCCGAGATTCGAAGTAATTCAAGGCAAATAAACAGTGAGGGTCTGATGATCAAACGAAAGGACTCCGTTTACCACTCAGGTCGAAAAAAGGGAGACTGGTGGAAATGGAAGGTTGAACCCATGACCATCGATGCTGTAATGATCTATGCTCAGAAGGGTAGTGGCCGGCGCAGTTCAAAATATACAGATTATACCTTTGCAGTTAAAAAGGGGCAAGGGCTGGTCACGGTAGCTAAGGCTTACTCTGGTCTCACCGACAAAGAAATTACCGAAATATCGCAATGGGTTTCACAGAATGCAATGGAGCGCTTTGGCCCGGTGAGAACGGTAAGGCCAGAACTGGTGTTTGAAATAGCATTTGAGGGTATCGCACTGAGCAATCGGCATAAATCAGGTGTGGCCCTTCGGTTTCCGCGCATATCGAGATGGAGAAGGGACAAGCCTGTTGATGAAATTGATACCATAGAATCCGTTAAGCAACTAATTACATCTCCTTGACTAATTTTAAAGAATCTGAAGGGTTAAGAATAGTTCAGAATTGGATGGCTGCTAAGGGTCGGGCACCCTTTCCGTTCCAACAGAAGACCTGGGAGCGCTATGCAAATGGTTACAGCGGTATGGTGGTAGCACCAACTGGATATGGTAAGACCTTTTCAGTATTTTTAGCAGTTGTTGTTGACTTCCTCAATAACCCCAGTGCCTATCCGAAGGGATTAAAACTTTTGTGGATAAGTCCCTTACGATCACTCGCCAAGGATCTTGCCAAAGCCATGAACGAAGCTGTTGAAGAGATTGGTTTGGACTGGTCCGTTCAGGTCAGAAATGGTGATACACCAACCAAAGTTCGTCGCCAGCAGGAACGACTAATGCCTGAGGTACTGCTCACTACGCCAGAAACCATGCATCTGTTGTTCTCACAGAAAAAAAACTCGCGATGGTTTAAAGGACTCCGATGTGTGGTTATTGACGAATGGCACGAACTTTTGGGCAATAAACGTGGGGTACTTACCGAATTAGCTCTTTGTCAATTACGTTATTATGCACCGAAGATCCAGATATGGGGAATCACCGCAACTATTGGAAATCTACAGCAGGCAAAAGAGGTACTACTTCCGTATCCCGGTCTAAAGGTTACCGAGGTAATAACCAATCTTAAGAAGAAAATTGACATTGTTTCTATTTTGCCAAATGAGATTGAGGTATTGCCCTGGGCTGGGCACCTTGGAGCAAAGATGGTGGATAAAATTCTTCCAATTTTAAAAGAAAACTCTACTACTCTGATTTTTACCAATACAAGGGGTCAGGCGGAGCTGTGGTATCAATTGTTGCTAAATGCACAACCCGATCTTGCTGGACTACTCGCTATTCACCACGGTTCCATAGATAAAAAGTTGCGAGAATGGATTGAGGACCATATTGCCAATGGTTATTTAAAAGCGGTGGTATGCACGTCCTCCCTTGATTTGGGGGTAGACTTTAAGCCTGTTGATTGTGTGATACAGATTGGATCGGTCAAAGGAGTTGCACGATTTATGCAACGAGCGGGCAGATCTGGTCACTCTCCCTTTGAACGTTCAAAGATTTATTTTGTTCCAACCCACTCACTCGAACTGGTAGAAGTGGCGGCACTTAAGGCAGCGATCAAACAAAAAAAGGTAGAAGCAAGAGACCCTATGGTTCTCACTTTTGATGTATTGATCCAGTTTATGGTTACTCTGGCTATAGGGGAGGGTTTTAATGCTACAAAATTGTTAGCTCGTGTGATGGAAACCCATGCCTTTAGCTATATAAGGCATGAGGAATGGCTTTTTTGCCTTCACTTTATTACTGTTGGAGGAAAAACACTCAGCTCCTATGAAGAATTTCATAAAGTCGTCAAGGATGAACATGGGATTTACAAGGTGAAAAGCAGAAGGGTTAGTATGCTTCACCGCATGAACATCGGAGCCATCGTAGGAGAAGCCAATCTCAAGGTCAAATATTTTTCCGGAGGTTACATTGGTATGATTGAGGAGTTCTTTATCTCTAAACTCAAACCTGGTGATAGCTTCGTTTTGGCTGGAAGAATACTTGAGCTGGTCACTATAAAGGATATGACTGTTCTGGTGAAAAGAAGTAAGGCCAAAAAAGCGGTTTCACCAAGTTGGCTAGGGGGAAGACTTCCTCTCACATCTTACCTTAGCCATTTCCTTCGGCTTAAATTATCTGATGCACTCCAACCTGGGAGATTGGAAAAGGAATTGAGGTTTCTGTATTCACTGATAAGCAGGCAGCAGGCAACTTCCCATATTCCAAGGGCCGATGAGTTCTTAATTGAAAAGATTAAAACAAAGGACGGGCACCACTTGTTTATGTATCCCTTCGAAGGACGCTTGGTACACGAAGTGTTTTCAGCGTTGATGGCTTACCGTATTAGCCAGATCCGGCCGATTACTTTTACCATAGCAATGAATGATTATGGATTTGAATTACTAAGTGATCAACCCATTCCGGTAGATGAACACAATGTTCATAGGCTACTCTCAAAAGAGAGATTAATGGAAGATGTGATTGCCAGTATAAATGCTTCTGAAATGGCTTCTCGTAAATTCAGAGATATCGCTGTAATTGCCGGTCTAGTGGTCCAGTCGCAACCTGGAGCACGAAAGACAAGTAAAAGCCTGCAGTCTTCTTCAGGTTTAATTTTCAGAGTACTCGAGGAGTATGAGCCAGACCATCTACTTCTTAAACAAGCCTATACTGAAGTTTTCAATCAGCAATTAGAAGAGCAACGTCTGCGGGATTCATTTGAGCGTATTGAAAAAAGTCAAATTATTCTGAGGGAAGCGAAGTCTTTTACACCTCTTAGCTTTCCACTCAAAGTAGATAGTCTTAGGGGAACCATGAGCAACGAGAGTTTGGAAAAAAGAATCAAAAGGATAAAGGAGCAGGCTCTAAAGATTGATTAACTTGTTCTTATGAACAAAATCAGACTAATATCAACCCATTAAATAGGCAGATGAACCATTGAACATTGTCAAAGAACATATTACCGAGAAAGAAGAATCCCTTATCCTCACCAATCAAAGAGCAATTTTCTGGGAAGGAAAAAATGCCCTGATCCTTTCTGATCTTCACGTAGGTAAAGCGGCTCATTTCAGAAAGCATGGAATACCCATTCCCGATGAGGTTTTTAAGAATGACCTCGATCGACTTGAGGGATTAATCAGGTATTTCAAAGCCGAACAGCTCATTGTTGTAGGAGATCTGTTTCACGCTGAAGCTAATACCAATATGCAGTATTTTGTAAATTGGAAAAGACAGTTTCAGTCATTGGAAATGACACTCGTGAAAGGGAATCACGACCGTCTTTCCGAATTTTGGACCTCAAAACTACAGCTTAAAATGGTAAGCAGGCTTGAAATGAAGCCTTACCTGTTGCTTCACGATCCTGACGAAGAACATACACATTCGTTTACTATCGCCGGTCATATTCACCCAGGAGTACTCATAAAAGGAAAGGGGCGCCAGAAGTATAAAATGCCTTGTTATATCCTTTATAACAGAGGACTTATTCTGCCTGCTTTTAGCAACTTCACAGGACTTAATTCAAGGTTTAAAAGAAAGGATGCGGTGTATTATGCCTTTACCGAAAGCGAGTTTTTCAGATTTTAGAACAGATGATAATATATTTCTTTCCATCTTGTAAAGTGGTGAAAAAAAGGTAAAGATCACCCCCATCCTTAACTTTTAGTTTTTTTCTGATGTCACTGACCGAAATAGGGAAGTTTCGGGTGGTGATGTTCGCCTTTCTGATGCCTTCTTTGGCAAATTCTTTTTTATTGAAAGGCAGCACTTTGTCGATGATAAAACGTCTGCCGGGAAACTCTACTAAATTTTCAGAAGTGTAAAGGTGTGAATGTTTGTGAAGTTTGAAAACGTCAAATTTTTGAGGTATAAGATCAAAGGCACCTGATTTAAGTACTGCAGAATTAGGTTCGTATAAATAATGAATTGGAGATGCCAAAGAAGCCTTTGCATTGCTAATTTCAGACATTTGAAATTCAAAAGTTTGGTCCTTGCGTTTATTGAGATTTATGGTCCTAATTAACGGTGAATCAGAAAAATCACGTTCCAGATGCCAGAGTAACTCTTTGACTTCATTGTTGACTGCAACGATGTGAACGGCTTTCACATTTTTCAGATCCTGTAGAGTTTTTTTAAGATCTAGCAGCGGAGAGGTCTTAATGAGTGCGTTTCGTGCATACTTTAAAAACAATCTCTGAAATGTCTGAACATTGGGGCTACAATCTTTTAAAAGAAAAACCTTCTGCCTGTTTTGGGAGCGTCTCGAGGGATCTACGTATAACCAATCAAACTGCTGATCCAGGGTCTTGAGTATTTCAATGCCATTACCCTGTTTAAAATGAAGGTTGCCATCTCCCAAGGTCTTTGCATTATGTGCAACTATGTTTGCAAGGTCTTCATTCTGCTCACAATACCATAAAGAGGTCATTTTCTTTGCGAAGTAGTGCAAATCGACTCCAAAACCACCGGTGATATCGATAAGCGTTTTGCCGTCTATAAGTTCTGCTTTGTATCTAGCAGTTTGTTCTGAGGATGATTGCTCCAGATGGACGGGTGGTGGGTAATAAATACCCGCAGAACCATGCCAGCTTGGAAGTTTTTCCCGGATTTTTTTTTTGGCCTTTATTTGATCAAGAATGACAGCGTGGAGCTCCTGCTCAAAAGGTATGCCTTTTAGCACAAGGTCATTAGGGTTCGAATTCTCGTTAGCTGAAATATACCTTTGAACTTCTGATTCCAGGATGGCCTTCTTCAAAATAGCTAGAGGTTTTTGGTCAGTTTTTTCACCATTTTGTTTTCACTCATAAATTCTTTTAAAATGACTTTCAAAGCAGTGTATCCGGGAACTGCAGCAATCATGCCGATAGGGCCAAAAAGTATACCCGCAATAAGAATGATGAGGAATATTTCCAAGGGATGTGACTTTACGCTTTTAGAGAAGATAAAGGGTTGACTAAAGAAATTATCCACTAATTGAGCAATCCCAAAACCGATCATCACGTAAATCGTCTTCGGCAGGATCACCTCACTAAAACTTTGCCCAAGATTGCTGGACATGGTGAGCAGAGCCATAAGCACAGCGCTGATCAAAGGCCCTACATAGGGAATAAGGTTAAGAAGCGCGCATAAAAATGCAATCACAATCGGGTGTTCAATCCCAAATATAAAAAGGGTAATGGTGTAAATCAGAAATAAAATGGAAATCTGCATAAAAAGTCCTGCAAAATAGCGTGATAGAAGATTCTTGATCTTCATAATGGAATGTTTTGTTTTTCGCTCTTGTTCCTTAGGTACCATTGTAATTATGGCGCTCTCCATAAGATTGGCGTCCATTAGAAAGAAAAAGGAAATGAATAAAACAGAAAACAGGCCAATACTAAAGGATCCCAGGCCACTGATAATAGTGTTTAAAAATTCTGGGATATATGAGAAATCGATGTTGGAGAATAAACGCAAATCCTTAAAGGACCCTTCTAGATCAATGCCTTCGACTTGTAAAAAAGTAATGGCTTCATCAAAAAGACGTTCGAGGTTTCCTTCCAGCCGCCTAACGTCCAAAAGCGCTAGATTTTGACCTTGTTCAATTACTAAGGGTATAAACAATCCAAGGATGCCCAAAAGGAAGCCAAAGAGCAAAATCATGGTGACAATCACTGCAAACCCGGAATTAAATTTCAGATATTTTCTTAAGAACACAACGATGGGTCTACCCGTTAACGAAATGATCGCCGCGATGATCACATATAGAATAACAGATTGAATTTGATATAGGAAATAAGCGAGGAGCGCTACACCTGTTAAAATAAATACAGCCCTTAAGATACCGTTGGCAATGGTTTTTGAATCCATGTGCTAAATATAGTTAAAAGCAATAAGACCTCTTCCGCTAGTATTTGTTAAATTGACAGGTTACTTCGTAAAGGGCAATTCCCAGAGACTGTACTACGTTCATACTACTGTTCACACCAAACATATTAATATGATAATGATCGTCCACTGCTCCTAGTATAGACGAATCAATACCCGTGTTTTCCGATCCAATAATCAGTGCAATGGGATGCTCAGGGTTAATAGAAAGCGAATTAAGAGGCAAACTCTTCTCGGTGATTTCAAGCGCAATGAACTGGTAGTGATCTTTTTTTAAATTCGTAGCAGTTTCTTCAAAACTTTCAGAGAATGAAAACGAAACGTATTTCTCCGTGGCTCTTGATGTTTTTTTGAAGCGCTTTCCAAAGGAATCAGGTGTATTTAAAAAAATAACATTTTCAACGTTAAAGGCATCGGCTAAACGTAAAATACCTCCCCTGTTATAAGGACTTTCAATACCATCGCAAATAATACAGATGGGAAAAGAACGTTTTATAAATTTTGATTGATAATGAGTAAGTTGCATGAGCCTTTTCTTAATTCTCAAAGGCAAACTTGATGATATTGGCACCCATTTGCAGTGCCTTTTGTCTGATCTCCTCGGGATCATTGTGCACTTCCTGGTCCTCCCAACCATCACCAAGATCCGTTTCAAAGGTGCATAGAAGCACAAGCCTATCCTCAAAAAAAATACCTTTGGCTTCAGGTGCCTTTCCGTCGTGCTCGTGAATTTTAGGTAATCCCTTTGAGAACTCAAAGGCTTTTGAAAAAAGAGGATGTTCGTTTGGTATATTCACCAATTCTTTTTCTGGAAAGATTTTTTTTAACTCTTTAACAATATACGGTTTCATTCCGTAATTATCATCGATATGCAGAAAGCCACCTGAAAGCAGGTAGGTTCTTAAATTTCGGGCATCTTCTTCAGAGAAAAATACATTTCCGTGACCTGTCATGTGCAAAAAGGGATACTGAAATAGATCTACATTAGACGGTTCAACAGTGTCAATTTGTTCATTTATATTCGTGTCGATATTGTCATTGCAATATCGCACCAGATTTGGAAGGGCCGTAGGGTTGCTATACCAGTCACCACCCCCCTTATACTTAAGGACGGCAACACTTTGCGAAATTCCTGATAAGGAGATCAACAGAAATATTAAAAGAAAACAAGCGGTTCTATTCATTGATTAATGCTATGGTATGACAAGCTGCGAGGGCAGCGGTCTCAGTTCTTAATCTGGCAGATCCCAAAGTTATAGGAATAAAACCTTGGTTAACAGCCATTTCAATTTCTTTAACACTAAAATCCCCTTCCGGACCTATCAATATCAATAGGGGTTCAGATGATTTTGCCTCTTTCAGTAACGAATGTTTGGGTCCCTGATGGCAGTGAGCTATATATTTTTGTCCGGGGTGTTGTTTACTGATAAAAGCGTTGAACGAAATAGGATCGTTTAGCTGCGGTTTGTAGGCTTTCAAAGATTGTTTCATTGCACTCAGAATAATGCGATCGAGTCGTTCTTTCTTTAGTACTTTTCGTTCGCTTTGCTCACAAATGATAGGAGTGATCTCTGAAATTCCTATTTCTGTTGCCTTTTCCAGAAACCATTCAAAACGATCGTTATTTTTTGTTGGAGCCACTGCCATATGCAGTTCATAACTCAAGGCTGATTGTACGGAGCGGGAAACAAGCCTTGCCAGAACTGATTTCTGGTCTACCGCTAACAGTTCTGCCTCAAAAATCCAACCTTTTCCGTTTGTAATGTGAAGCTTATCGCCTGGCCTCTTCCTTAATACCCGATAAATATGTCTACTCTCTTCTTTGTTGAAAGTTATGGTTTCTGAGGTTTCGTGGAGATCTTGGTTAAAAAAGAGTTGCATGATTATAACTTAAGTCTAGAAGCAGCAGTGGTTTGAAAGTCTGAAAAATCTCCTGCCAGATATTTATAATACCCTACAATAGCTATCATTGCAGCATTGTCGGTGGTGTACTCAAACTTTGGGATAAAGACAGACCAATTCCATTGTTTCTCAGCTGTTTTTAGTGCATTTCGAATACCACTATTTGCAGAAACACCGCCACCAATGGCTACTTGTTTTATTCCTGTTTGCTGCACTGCCAATTTAAGTTTATCCATTAAAATGGTAATAATGGTGTATTGAATAGAAGCACAGATATCATTCAGGTTCTCTTTGATAAAGTTCGGATCAGACTTCATTTCTCTCTGGATAAAATATAGAATACCTGTTTTTAAACCAGAAAAGCTGAAGTCCAGGTCCTTTACCTTAGGCTTAGTGAACCTAAACTTTTTGGGATCGCCCTTTTTAGCTAGGCGATCTATTTCAGGACCAGAGGGATAACCCAAACCCAGTATTTTTCCACTTTTATCGAAGGCCTCGCCAACAGCATCGTCAATGGTTTCACCAAGCACTTCCATCTCGTCAAAACCATTTACTTTTATGATTTGTGTATGCCCTCCGGAAATGGTTAAGGCGAGAAAAGGGAATTTAGGTGAAGGCTGACCCTCATCAATGAAATGGGCCAGCACATGGGCCTGCATGTGATTCACATCAATTAAAGGAATATTCAATCCATAGGCCAGAGATTTTGCGAAGGAAGTGCCTACGAGCAAGGAACCCATTAAGCCTGGTCCTCTGGTAAAGGCAACGGCACTCAATTGCTCTTTAGAAATCCCTGATTTACGCAGAGCCATTTCCACAACAGGAACAATATTTTTCTGATGCGCTCTTGAGGCAAGTTCCGGAACCACGCCACCATACTCCTGGTGTACGGCCTGACTGGCAATCACATTACTTAAAGTTTTGTCATTGCAAAGCACGGCTGCAGAAGTGTCATCGCAGGATGACTCAATGCCCAAAATGTAGATATTTTCGTTATGCATAGAAGAAATAAGGCACAATAATTGTTACTTTTGATTTGAATGGTCCAAACAAACCACTAAGTCCGTATCAACTGTACAAAGATAAGGGAATTTGAACGTCTAAGTTAATAGGTCATCGCAAGGAAAATATTAAAAATAGTAGGGAAATTATTAGCAACCTTAGTGTTGTTATTTCTCATATTGGTGTTGATCCTGTCCATACCTGCTGTTCAGACCAGTTTAGGCAATTACGCAACCAAAAGAATTAATGCGGATTTTAATACAGACATCAATATAGCTAAGGTAGGTCTTCAGTTCAATGGAGATGTAGAACTTAAGGAAATACTGATCAGAGACCATCACAAGGATACACTTATAGCCATTAAAGAGCTCAACACCTCCATCATTAGCTTTAGGAATGTTGTAAATAATAAACTGAATTTTGGAGATATTGACATAGAAGAACTTTACTTTAATCTTAAAACTTATTCAGGAGAAAATGATTCCAACCTGGACCTTTTTGTAGAAAGTTTTGAAGATGGGCAGCCCAGAACAGAGCCTAGTGACTTTCTATTCTCATCTAGCGACATTAGCATTGAAGGAGGCGTGTTCATCATTTTGGATGAGAACCGGGAAACAAAGGAAATTCTTTCTCTCAGGGATATTAATACCAATGTTACTGACTTTGTGATTAGCGGTCCGGAAGTACGCACCAGGATTAATAAGTTATCGCTTATGACGGGTAGAGGCGTTCGTCTTAAAAATCTAATGTCGGACTTTGAGTATACCCTTGATCATATGGATTTTAATAATCTTAAACTCAATACAGAAGGTAGTGAGATTAAGGGAAATTTAAAGTTTGTTTATCGCAGAGAAGACCTTAAGGAATTTACTGAAAAAGTGAAAATTGAGGCTTCGTTCAGAGAATCAAAAATAAAACTTAACGAACTCAATAGTTTTTACAACGAATTTGGTGCCAATCAAACTGCCTCTTTTGCTGTTGACTTAAGCGGAACACTCAATAATTTGAGTGCCAGAAATTTAGACTTGCGAACATCAAGAAATACCAGGATTGCCGGTGATATTCAGTTCCGAAATGTCTTTAATTCTAAAAGTGATAATTTTCAATTAGATGGCAGATTAACGAATCTGTCGTCCAATTACAAAGACCTCACAGCACTCCTTCCAAACGTACTTGGAAGGTCTATTCCGTCCATATTTGTTGAATTGGGAAATTTTACCATGGTCGGAGAATCCAAGATTTCAGGTTCAGATGTCAGGGCCAAGTTTGATATCACCACGGAGCTAGGGTTTATGAGTACTGACCTTATTATCAATAAAGCCAATGACATTGACGAGGCCAGTTATGAGGGGGAGCTGTCCTTTCAGGAGTTCGATCTGGGTGAGTTAATCAATAACGAAGCAGTTGGATTTGTGACCGCCAATGTACAGGTAGATGGAAAGGGCTTTAAATATGAGGTCATTGATACCCACATTGAAGGTGCTGTCGATTTATTTGAGTACAACGACTACCAGTACTCGAATGTGGTCCTTTTCGGTGATCTGGGAAACTATGTGTTTAATGGGGAGCTGGTAGCAGATGATCCCAATCTTCAGATGAAATTTAATGGACTGGCCGATCTCTCCGAGGAGGTAAGCCGTTTCGATTTTAGAGCGAAGGTAAATTATGCTGATCTGAAAGCGCTCAATTTTGTGACAAAAGACAGTATTTCTGAATTCAGGGGTCAAGTGAATATGGCTGCCTTGGGTGCGGGTTATGAGGATCTGGACGGGTACATCAGTATTAAGAATGTAAGCTACATCAATGATACCAATACCTATGAATTTGATGATTTTGAAATAGTATCTAATTTTGAAGGGAAGCAGCGTACCATTACTGTAGACTCGCCAGACATCATTACCGGCGAAATGAAGGGGCAGTTCAGGTTGAAAGAACTGCTCAAGTTAACAGAAAATTCTCTCGGTCGAATTTACACAAATTATTCACCACACGAGGTAACTCCCAACCAATACCTCAGTTTTAAATTCTCAATTTACAATCAAATAGCAGAAGTTATTGACAAAAATTTGAAGATTGGAGCAAATACCTATATCGAAGGCAAGATCGAAACCAATGAAAATGCTTTTGAGCTAGAACTCTCCAGCCCTCAGCTATCCTACGGTACAACTTATGTGAGAAACATTAATCTCGAATTGAACAATGCTAATCCTATTTTTAACACCTATGTACAGGCAGATACCCTCAACGTTTCGGGCTATAAAATATCAGATGTTAATTTGTTGAACCTGACCAGACGTGATTCCCTTTTCATTAAGTCGGACTTCAGGGGAGGAGCGGAAGGACAGGATAATTATGATCTTAATCTGTATTACACCATTACAGAGGATGGTCAGTCTGTCTTTGGTTTTAAGAAATCAGATCTTAAGTTCAAAGGATATGATTGGTTTATAAATTCCGATAAGGATCAGAATAATAAGATCACCTTCGATAAAAGTCTGAGTAGGTTTGAGGTATCGGAGATACGACTCAATCAGGGTTCTGAAGAAATGGTCATTTCAGGAAAAGTGGAAGACTCTGTGACCAAAAATCTGTCTCTAGACTTTAAGAATGTGCAATTGGCCAAGATCACGCCGCGAATAGATAGTCTCGACATGAATGGCAGCGTAAATGGAAATCTAAACTTTGTGCAGTACAATGGAGTGTATTCCCCAACTTCCACATTAGAAATAGGTTCCTTATCTGTCAATGATTATAACCTTGGAGATTTAAACGCTTATATTGTTGGTGACAGCTCCTTAACACGTTACAATGTTGATGTTAAACTGGAGAACAATGGCCTGAGAAACATCGATGCTCAGGGCTTTGTTGAAGTGGATTCGCGCAATCCCCAAATTGATGTTGCAATTGATTTCAGAAATTTTTTACTCGACCCATTGAGTCCCCTGGGTGAAGGTGTGATTAGCAATATAAGAGGGCTGGTTTCGGGTAATGCCACTGTATCGGGTAATTTGAATAAACCCGATATTGATGGAGAGCTATTACTGGATAGGGCAGGGCTGAAAATACCATACCTCAATGTGGATTTTAGTTTTGATTTTGATTCCAGAGTGACGCTGGAGAACCAGCGTTTTGTTTTCAACAATGTGGCCATGACCGATTCGAGGTACTTTTCAAGAGGGTTTTTGAATGGTTACATATCGCACAATAATTTTTCTGACTGGCGTCTCGGTCTCGATCTCACCACAGATCGGCTCTTGGTTCTGGATACAGAGGAGTCTGACGAACTGTACTTCGGAACTGCGTTTGTCAGCGGAAAGGCAGAAATTAGCGGTCCCACCGATCAGTTAGTCATTGACGTTGAGGCCACTACTTCACCTGGAACCGTTTTCAATATACCGCTGAAAGATTCTGAAAGTATTGGTGATAATACCTACATCAATTTTTTAAGTCCTGAAGAAAAGAAGGCACGCCTCACCGGAAGGGCTAGAGTCCCCAAAACAGTTAGCGGTCTGCAGTTAAATTTTGATTTAAATGTGAATCAAAATGCCTTGATCGAGATGGTGATGGACGAGACTTCAGGAAGCACTATCAAAGGTAAGGGTTTTGGCGGTCTGGTGATCTCCATTAACACCAATGGAACCTTTAAAATGTGGGGAGATTTTTCGGTTTTTGAAGGAGAGTACCTTTTCAGATATCCCCCGCTTATTGAGAAGAAGTTTATCGTAGACCGTGGAAGTAGTATTGTTTGGGAAGGTGATCCGCTTAATGCCGAAGTGAATATTCGCGCTATCTACAAAACACAAACCAATCCATCAGCCCTATTAGAAAGTCCCATATCAAGAAGTATCCCTGTAGAATTAGGGATTGACCTTACCGGGGCTTTGGCGCAGCCCAACTACGACTTTATTTTTGATTTCCCATCGGTTAACTCCACCATTAAATCAGAGCTGGAATACAGACTTTCTTCAAAAGAGGATAGGGACAATCAGGCTTTGTGGCTCATTGTCACGGGAGGGTTCTCCAGCCCTGATAATTTTAATGTATCAGGTACAATCTCAGAGCGACTCACGGGTATTATCAATGGTATCATTGGTGACGAAAATGGCGATGTGGTGATTGGACTGGATCTGGACCTTGCTCAGGATAATCCTGATTTTGAAACGGAGAGCAGAGTGGGAGTGACACTTCAAACCAATATCTCAGATACCGTATTATTAAACGGTAAAGTTGGAGTTCCTTTTGGAACGGCCAGTCAAACAACCATTACCGGTGATGTGCAAATAGATTGGCTGCTTAATGACGACGGAACTTTGAGAGCAACCGTCTTTAATCGGGAGAACAGCATACGTAACTTTGGTGAGGAAATAGGGTTCACTCAGGGTATAGGACTATCTTACAGTGTGGAATTTGACACCTTCAAGGAACTGATGCAGCTCATTTTTAAAGGAAAGAACAAAAACGAAGAACAGAAGGATTCAGACCCGATAGAACCATCAAAAACATCCGACCCGGCGCTCCCCGAATTCATTTCACTGAAAGAAAAAGACTCTCAAAAACGACAATAAGTCTCAGAATTTCCAGATCCTTTAAAATTTTTATTAACGAAAACGTTTGAATTTATTTCAGTCCTCTTTTTTATGACTGAAGTCACTTTTTTGTCTTTTGAAATATGTAATTTTACTGGAAACTATGAAGAAAATGTCTCAAGAAATAAAAAAAATTGCTGTTCTCACTTCCGGTGGGGATGCCCCAGGTATGAATGCTGCAATTCGCTCTGTGGTAAGGACTTGTGTTTATCACGGGG
This sequence comes from uncultured Winogradskyella sp., assembly GCA_963966315.1. GTDB lineage: Bacteria > Bacteroidota > Bacteroidia > Flavobacteriales > Flavobacteriaceae > Winogradskyella_A. Next base: position 20,301 of record CAWZYX010000003.1, read on the forward strand.
TGGAATGCTATGGTTGTTACCGAGGGTACCAGGGAATGGTAGAAGGAGATTTTGAAAAGATGGATGCTCGTAGCGTAAAGGGCATTATTAATAAAGGTGGCACGATATTGAAGACGGCGCGTTCCGAAGAATTCCGAACCAAAGAGGGCAGGCAAAAAGCACATGAAGAACTGAGGAAAGCCGGTATCGACGCTTTTGTAGTCATTGGAGGAGATGGTAGCTTCACAGGAGCGATGATCTTTAACCAGGAATTTGGATTTCCAGTCATGGGAATTCCCGGTACCATCGACAATGATATTTTTGGAACCACACATACCCTTGGTTATGATACTGCTTTGAATACGGCTGTGGATGCCATGGACAAAATAAGAGATACCGCAAGCTCCCATAACCGCTTGTTTTTTATTGAGGTAATGGGTCGTGACGTAGGTCATATTGCACTGAATGTGGGAGTTGGTGCCGGTGCGGAAGAGATCCTTATTCCGGAAGAAGATCTGGGACTGGATAGGCTTCTAGAATCTTTAAGACGAAGTAAACGAACAGGAAAGTCATCAAGCGTGGTAGTGGTTGCTGAAGGTGATCGAATAGGAAAAAATGTATTTGAGCTCGCAGACTATGTCGAAGAGAATATGAGTGAATATGAGGTTAGAGTATCCGTATTAGGACACATGCAGCGAGGCGGATCACCATCCTGTTTTGATCGCGTTCTGGCCAGTAGGATGGGTGTAAAGGCAGTGGAAAGCCTGTTAGAGGGTAAAAGTAATTTCATGGTTGGACTTAAAAATGATATCATGGACCTTACACCATTTGATCAGGCGGTCAAAGGAAAATCGAAGATAAATATGGAGCTCATCAGAGTGTCCGATATATTAACTATATAATTAAGAACAAAATTTAAGAACAAGGATATGTCAAATTTAAAATTAGGAATTAACGGATTCGGAAGAATAGGAAGAATAGTTTTCAGAGCTACAGTGAAGCGTCCAGACGTGGATGTGGTGGCCATTAATGATTTACTGGATGTAGAGCATCTGGCGTATTTGTTAAAATACGATTCGGTACACGGCAGATTTGACGGTACTGTAGAAGTTAAGGACGGCCATCTTGTCGTTGATGGAAAAACCGTTCGCGTGACGGCAGAGAAAGATCCAAAGAACCTCAAATGGGGAGACGTGGGTGTTGATGTAGTCGCTGAATGTACTGGTATATTTACAACCTTAGAGACGGCACAATATCATATTGATGCCGGTGCCAAAAAAGTAGCAATCTCAGCACCTAGTAAAGATGCTCCGATGTTTGTAATGGGGGTTAATGACGATGAGTTGACATCAGATCATAAAATCGTTTCCAATGCATCATGTACCACAAACTGTCTGGCACCTGTAGCTAAGGTGCTGGATGATCACTTTGGAATTGAAGAAGCTCTGATGACCACAATTCATGCTTCTACAGCAACGCAATTAACTGTGGACGGACCATCCCGAAAAAACTATCGTTTGGGGCGTTCTGCCATCACCAATATCATTCCTTCAACCACCGGGGCTGCAAAAGCTGTTGGTAAGGTAATACCTAAATTAAATGGTAAACTTACCGGAATGGCCTTTAGGGTGCCAACAGCCAATGTCTCTGTGGTGGACCTCACAGTGCGCTTGAAGAATGACACTTCTTATGAAGAGATCAAAAAGGCCTTTAAAGCAGCAGCAGAGGGTCCAATGAAAGGAGTGCTCGGATATACGGAGGACGGTGTGGTTTCTCAGGATTTTGTGAGCGACGCCCGTACAAGTATTTTTGACGCAGGTGCAGGTATCGAACTGAATTCGAAATTCTTTAAAGTGGTATCCTGGTACGACAATGAGTTTGCTTACTCCAATAAGTTAGTAGACCTGGCACAAAAAATAAACAACCTGTAAAGCCAATCTAAGCTATTTGTAAATTCCGTAGTTTTATGCTTTGCATTGCTACGGAATTTTTATTTAATTATTCAATATGATTTTAATAACGGACAGTGGTTCAACCAAATGCGATTGGATTGCTATAGACAAAACGGGAAAGCGCTTAGCAGAGAAGATCAGAACAAAAGGGTTGAATCCGGCTATTCTTACCGAAGAAGAATTAAAATCCATCATCAGCGGGAGTGAAGAACTGATGCGCTACAAGTCTGAAGTAACGCATATTTTCTTCTATGGAGCGGGCTGTGGTACCGAGAAGCCTAGGACCATGCTTACCCATGTGCTTCAGTTTCTCTTTCCGGTTGCCAATGTGGAGGTTCAGGAGGATACTATGGCGGCCGTGCGTGCGTCATTAAATCAAAATGACGAAGCTGCAGTGGTTTGCATTATGGGTACAGGTTCTAATTGCAGCTATTTTGACGGGGAGCGACTGCACCAAAGAGTAAAAAGTCTGGGCTATACCCTCATGGATGAAGCCAGTGGAAATTACTACGGAAAGGAACTGATCAGGGATTACTATTTTAAATTGATGCCGGCTACCATCAAACTGGCCTTTGAACACAAGTACAATCTCGATGCCGATTTTATAAAGTACAATCTGTACAAACAGCCAAATCCAAATGCCTATCTCGCTTCTTTTGCGGAGTTTATGTTTCTGAACAAAGATTCGGAATACATCAGAGACCTGATCAAATCCGGATTCAGGTTGTTTACAGAACACATGATCATGCAGTTCAAGGAAGAACTGAAGACCTGTCCGGTGCACTTTGCAGGGTCCATTGCGTATTTTTCTCAAGAGGAGATCTTAGAGGTGGCTCAGGAGTACGGATTTAATGTGGGCAATTTTGTGCGCAGGCCTATTGATGGACTGGTAGACTACCACGTAAAAAATATCTGATGGAAATTGCATTGATCGCCCACGATGGTAAAAAAGCTGAAATGGTGCAATTCCTTAATGAGCACAGGGAAATTCTGAACCAAAAAAGGATCACCCTGGTATCTACCGGGACAACAGGGGAAAAAGTAAAACAGGCAGGCTACGAAGTCAAACCCATGCTTTCAGGACCCTTAGGAGGTGATGCACAGATTGCTGCAAGGGTAGCAGAGGGCAAATGTAAAATGGTGCTCTTCTTCAGGGACCCTCTGGACAAGCATCCACATGAGCCCGATATTTTGATGCTGATGCGCCTTTGCGATGTTCACAATGTACCCTTAGGAACAAATCCTGCCACGGCTAAATTGCTCATCAAAGCCATTTAGTGGTTAATAAACCCGTGGATATTTTTTTGAAACATGTTGGAGAACTTCCTAATTGGTTATATCTTTGTGCCAGATGTTATAATTACGCACGCACTTATGTTCGAATTTGATCAATATTTAGGATTTTTAGCTTTTTTAACCATACTCACCATTGGATTTTGGTTGATGATTTTTTTGTTAACCTTTGTGATCCCTTATTGGTTATTCGGAGCAACGATCGAACGTTTGAAAGAAATTCGAGAAGAAAAGAAAGCCAAAAGAGAATCGGCTACACGATAAGAAATAATTGACTTCAAAAAAGAGCGCTAAAAGGCGCTCTTTTTTTTGATACATTTACCATAAAACCATTGCTCATGAAATTCTTGTTCACTGTTTTATTTCTACTGTCGTTCTCGGCCTTTTCTCAGCAGGTGCTCCCTCAACGGGAGAGAGCTGAGGTAGTGGATGCCATTTTAAAAGACCGATTTAACAATCTGCTACCTCAACTCATGGACGATACGGGTTTTGATATGTGGATCCTCATTTCGAGGGAATACAATGAAGACCCTGTGCTGAAAACCATGCTACCAGCCACCTGGCTCAACGCCAGAAGACGCACGATCATCGTATTTTACAGGGATAAAAATGCAGGAACGATTGAGAAGCTGGCTGTGGCCCGTTACAATTTTGGAGAGAACATTATTTCGGCATGGGATAAGGACAAGGAGCCTGATCAATGGAAGCGTTTGATTGAGATTATCGAGGAACGCAAGCCTAAAAAGATTGGTCTGAATTATTCTTCTTATTTTAATATTTGTGATGGCCTGGTAAAAACAGACTATGAAGAATTGATGGCCGCACTTCCCAAAAAGTACCAGTCGAGAGTAACCTCGGCCGAGCAGTTGGCCATTGCCTGGATCGAAACGCGTACCAAAATGGAAATGATTATTTATAACCAGCTGGTAGATATTACTCACAATATCATTGCAGAGGCTTTTTCCGAAAAGGTGATCACTCCGGGTGTCACTACCACAACCGATGTTGAATGGTGGATGCGGGATAAGATCACCGGTCTTGGTCTTAAAACCTGGTTTCATCCCACGGTGGACGTGCAGCGATCAGCGGAGGAATTGGGAAGCCATTTGTATGCCTTTTCAGATCGTCCGGAAAACATGGTTATTTTACCTGGTGATTTATTACACTGTGACGTAGGGATCACTTATTTAAGATTGAATACCGATTGTCAGGAGCTGGCTTATGTACTGAAGCCGGGAGAAACTGCGGCTCCTGACTATTTGATCGAGGCATTGAGGGACGGCAACCACGTTCAGGATATTTTTACCGACCATTTTAAAACCGGGAGAACCGGTAATGAGGTCTTAAAAATGTCATTGGACGATGCCAGAGCAGAAGGACTGCGACCTGCTATCTATACGCATCCCCTTGGTTCCTACGGGCATTCCTCTGGAACCACATTAGGAATGTGGGATGCCCAGGATGGTGTGCCGGTGACCGGGGACTACCCTTTGCATGAGAATACGGTTTATGCCATTGAATTGAATACCACTGTCAATATTCCTGAATGGAATCGCGACATTCGAATTATGCTGGAGGAAGCGGGATTCTGGGGCCCTGAAGGATTCCGATATGTGAACGGAAGGCAAACCGAATTACTATTGGTACCGCGAGTCAAAGACCATCAGGGTAATTGATCGATCATTTTTTATTTACTTTCCTCAGCAAATAGGAGGCAGTCAAACCGATAAGGGCAAATATTGCCAGTACTTTATAGGCATTCTGAAGTCCCAATACGCCATTGGGATTGTCTACCAATATTCCAAACATGGGACCTGAGAAAATGTCAGGCGTAAAACCGATAATGGATACAAGTCCTACGGCTGTTCCGGTAAGTTTTACGGGAATATGAGACTCTTCGAGCGTGGCAAAGTACAGTACACGGCAGGAATAAACACCAATTGCCATCAACAGAATGTTCATAAAAAAAAGCAATTCCTTCTGATGATTGATTAGGTTGGTCGCAAAAACCAGGCTTGAAACCAATGTGAGAAGAAACCCGATCATCAGCCATAAGGAGGGCTTCGATCGGTCTGCTGCCAACCCTATAAGCACACCTATAAATGGTCTCAGATAGAGAAGGGAGGTCCCTACTTTGGCAGCGTCTATATCATTGTATTGAATAACTGTACTGGCATACAAGGAAAAAAGATCAGTAGCCTTATACCCGGTATAGGCACAGAGGATAATGACCATTAGTAGCCAGATAGACGGTAACTGTAGTACCGTTTTAATACTGGAAAAACTGAGTTGGTGAAGTTTTTGAGCCGATATACCCGCATCCTTTTCTTTTTTGGTTTTTAAAAACAATAATACCAGAAGACCAATAAGACCTACCATAAAAGAGGAAATAAGGATGACCTGTTGAAAAGCTTCACGCTTCATATCAAAGCTCATTTCGGTATGGCTGTTTCCCATAATGGATGAAAACACAAGGACCCCCAGAGAGCCAAATCCGGCAGCTACCAGACCACGCCCACCATCGAGAAAACCAAAGGCCATTCCCTGCTGGTTCTTTCCGCCCCACATGCGCGTGGCTTTGATCATGGGAGCCCAAAACAAAAATATCGTGGTAAAACCCCAGTATCCATATAAGAGCTTTAGACTATTATAATCAGGGAATTGAGCGTAAAAAAGTCCTCCGAGTGCTGTTAGCATCAGGGCTACAGCCATTAGATTCTTAGGGGAGAATCGATCGGCAAGTGGACCCCCAAAAAAATAGGAAAACAAGGCGACAATACCGTAAACAGAAAAACAATAGCCGATCTCTTCGTTAGAGATACCAAAAGTGTCTAAAACAGTTGGCCTGAACACACGCTGTAATACAAAGGGAAGAATAAAAACGGCCTCTGCAGCCAGAATAAGCAGCACAATGTAGAAGGCCGTACGAAATGAAAAGGGTCTGGACAATGCTATACCTGTAAGACCCCTAAGTTAAACGGTTTGTCGATAGGCGCATGGTTGGCAGCCTCGATCCCCATACTGATCCAGGTTCGCGTTTCCAGAGGGTCAATCACCGCGTCGGTCCACAATCGCGAGGCTGCGTAGTAGGGTGACACCTGCTTATCGTAGCGGGATTTGATCTTTTCGAACAGCGCTTCTTCTTTTTCCTTGGTAATGGTCTCTCCCTTTTTCTTAAGGGAGGCTGTTTCTATCTGAAGAAGTACTTTCGCAGCTGAGTTCCCGCTCATTACTGCCAGTTCTGCACTTGGCCACGCCGCGATCAGGCGAGGGTCATACGCTTTTCCGCACATCGCATAATTGCCTGCTCCGTAGCTATTGCCTATCACAATCGTAAATTTTGGTACCACGGAATTACTTACCGCATTAACCATTTTGGCGCCGTCTTTAATAATGCCGGAGTGTTCGCTTTTACTGCCCACCATAAACCCTGTGACATCCTGTAAAAACACCAATGGTATTTTCTTTTGGTTGCAATTGGCAATAAATCGAGTGGCTTTATCTGCCGAATCGTTGTAGATAACGCCTCCAAACTGCATTTCACTGGGTTTGGTCTTGGCGCCTTTTGTCTTGACCAACTGTCTTTGATTGGCCACGATCCCCACAGCCCATCCATCAATGCGCGCGTAAGCAGTAATAATGGTCTTTCCGTACCCTTCTTTGTATTCCTCAAACTCCGAACCATCGACCAGACGTTTGATAAGCTCTTTCATGTCGTATTGGTCTGCTCGGCTTTTGGGTAAAATGCCATAGATATCTTCAGGGTTCAACTGGGGTTTTTCCGGGGCAACCCGATTGAATCCAGCAGGTGTAAAGCCTCCTATTTTGCTTACTATGTTTTTGATGGTATTTAAGGCATCTTTATCGTCCTTTGCCTTGTAATCTGTTACCCCTGAAATTTCGCAGTGAGTGGTGGCACCGCCAAGGGTCTCATTGTCAATGTTTTCACCTATGGCAGCTTTTACGAGATAGCTTCCAGCAAGAAAGATACTTCCCGTTTTATCAACAATCAGTGCTTCATCGCTCATGATGGGTAAGTAAGCCCCACCCGCAACGCAACTGCCCATCACAGCAGCGATCTGGGTAATTCCCATGCTGCTCATTACGGCATTATTACGAAAGATCCTGCCAAAATGCTCCTTATCGGGAAAGATCTCGTCCTGCATTGGCAGGAACACCCCGGCACTGTCGACCAGGTAAATAATTGGTAGTCGATTTTCAATGGCTATTTCCTGAGCACGCAGGTTTTTCTTTCCAGTGATTGGAAACCAGGCTCCTGCCTTAACGGTGGCGTCGTTGGCTACCACAATACATTGTTGGCCTTCAACATAACCCATTTTTACAACCACACCTCCCGAAGGACAACCTCCATACTCTTCGTACATACCATCTCCGGCAAAAGCACCAATTTCAATGCTTGGCTTTTTTGAATCCAGAAGGAAGTCGATTCGTTCACGTGCGGTCATTTTCCCTTTGGCGTGGTGTTTATCGATACTTTTCTGACCACCACCCAGCTTTATACGTGCCAGATTTTTTCTCAGCTCGGAGAGGAGTAACTTATTGTGATCTTCGTTTTTATTGAAGTTGAGGTCCATGAAGTAAGGTATTTGACGCTAATTTACATAAAGAAAAGCTATTTGAATTATCAGGCATTCCCAATGAAATGTTAAATATATGTTACATGGAATTATATTCCTAGGAATATAAAATTGTTTTATGTAAATTTGACGCATAATTCAAAAAAGATGAAACAGATAATCGCATTTGCCGGCAGTAATAGCAGTAAATCCATTAATAAACAGTTGGTGGAGTACACCACAACATTATTAGAGCGCTCCAAGGCTCATGTTCTGGACCTGAATGACTTTGAAATGCCCATTTACAGTACAGACCGTGAAGCGGAGAACGGGTATCCTGAAAAAGCCCTTGACTTTGTGAATTTGATCAGGGAATCAGACGGTATTATTCTTTCTTTGGCCGAATACAACGGAGCTTATTCAGGAGCATTTAAAAATATTTTTGACTGGGCGTCACGTGTTGAACCCAAAACATTCTTAGGAAAACCAATGCTGCTTATGGCCTCCTCTCCAGGAGGTAGGGGCGGAGCTTCTGTACTGGCTATGGCCAGAGACCGGTTTCCTAGACACGATGCGCAAATAACCGGGGTGTTCTCTCTTCCTTCTTTTCACAACAATTTTAAGGATGGTGAAATTAGCGATGTGGAGCTGAGAGCTGCTCTGAACGCTGAAGTAAAGACCTTTGAAGATCACTTATAATTATGAATATTATACACAGTGAAAATGAAAAAAAAGGACGCTTTTTCATTGAAAAGGATGGTGAGCAGCGTGCTTTAATGACCTATAGTAAGGCGGGGTCTGAAAAGATCATCATCGATCATACCGAGGTAGACGAATCCCTGCAGGGGCAGGGTGTGGGATACCGCTTGGTTGAAGCGGTGGTAACACATGCCAGGGAAGAACAACTAAAGATCATGCCTTTGTGTCCTTTTGCCAAGGCGGTATTTGACAAACGTTCTGAATATTCCGATGTCTTACTTTGAAGTTTTAAGGATTTATGGGAGATCTTTCTAAGGATATAAAGTCCAGGTTTGACAATCAGCGCGTGAAAGCACTGATCAACATTCTCTATACGGCCAATTGGATCACAGCACAACAAAATGAATTCTTTAAATCCTATGGTCTATCGCCTCAGCAGTACAATATATTACGCATATTGAGAGGTGCAGGAGAACCCTTAAATGTACAGAGCATTAAGGAGCGTATGATCGATCGCTCACCAAACGTCACACGTTTGATGGATAAACTATGTGCCAAACAACTGATTGAACGATTGCCCTGTGACGTTGACCGTCGTGTGGTTAAGATCAATATCACACAGACCGGCTTGGATCTGATCAACGCCATTCCTCAGGATTTTAATCACAAGGTTTTTAAGAACCTTAGTGAAAAAGAAGCTGAACAGCTAAGTGATCTATTAGATAAATTAAGGTAGGTTAAATAGCTTTAAATCAGTGATATAAGATGTTGGTGTTACTAAAATATTAAAATAGAACTCAATGAAGCTCAATACAATTAAACATATCGGAAGCAGTGATTTTGTGAACATGGGAGACTTGCGACTTCGGCAACCGCTGCCGACACGACAGATCGATATGATCGACCCCTTTGTCTTATTACATCACTACGGTCCTTATGAGATATCACCTCTAGACAACCCTTTTGATCTGGGACCTCATCCTCATCGTGGTTTTGAGCCTGTGACCTTTTTGTTTCAAGGCGAGCAACTGCATCGGGACTCTCTTGGTCATGAGAGCATAGTCAGGGCCGGTGACGTGCAATGGACCACAGCGGGAAGAGGCATCGTACACTCAGAGCGACCAACCAATAAGGTGGTAGAGCATGGTGGTGTCATTGAAGGTATACAACTCTGGTTGAATCTTCCGGCCTCAAAAAAGATGATCCCCGCTAACTATCAGCATGTCAAAGCAGAGGACTTCCCTTTAGTAATCACAGATGATTCCAAAGCCAGGATTAAAATTATCGCAGGTCAGCTCAAGGACGAACAAGGACCCATTGAAACACAGACGTCAGTGAACGCCTATATTTTGGAGCTAGAGGCAGGAGCTGAAGTAAAACTACCTATTGAGGCTACACATAACAGTCTGCTTTATCTGGTGAAGGGAAAAGTAAGAGTGAATAACCAGGAAGTGCTGGAGCTGGACAAACATCAATTTCTGGAGTTTAACAATGATGGTGTGGGCATAGAGATGGAGTCCTCAGCCAAGAGCTTACTGCTCTTTCTATCTGGTGAACCCTTTCATGAAAAGGTGAGCTCATGGGGTCCTTATGTGATGAACACCCAAACAGAGATCATGGAGGCCATGCGTGATTATCAGATGGGTAAAATGGGGTTTCTCCCTGCCAATTAGAACGGAACCGCTCATCTCACCGTTGGGATCGTCAATTCAGATCATATTCCATTGGGTTAGAACGGTCTTAAAAATGAAAGTTTAATCAACTAAAAAACTGCTATGCAGGCACATACAATGAAAACAGTATTAGACAGATCAACTACACGAGGCTATGCCGATCACGGCTGGTTAAAATCACATCACACCTTTAGTTTTGCCGGTTATCAGAATCCTAAACGTATGAATTTTGGAATGCTTCGCGTTCTAAATGACGATGTGGTGCAGCCCAAGATGGGTTTTGGGACGCACCCCCATCAGAATATGGAGATTATTTCCATACCTCTGAAAGGAGCCCTGTCTCACAAAGACAGTATGGGTAACAAAAGAGCTATTGAAGTTGACGAAGTGCAGGTGATGAGTGCGGGAACAGGACTGACACACTCCGAATTTAACGATAGTAAAACCGACGAGGTGAATTTTTTGCAGTTGTGGATCATTCCGGAGGAGATGAATGTGAAGCCAAACTACGAGCAGCGCACATTCGACAAGGAGGAGCGAAAAAATAACCTGCAAATAGTGGTTGCGCCTAAGAACAGACTTGAGGGAAATGCGCTGCCCATTAGCCAGCAGGCTTATATCTACCGTATAGATCTCGAAGCAGACAAGACGATTGAGCTTAAACAGAGAACAGCAAATGGCGGGTGGTATATCTTTGTGGTAGATGGAAATTTGCAGGTTGCAGGGGAGGATCTTGGAAGCAGAGATGCCATTGGTGTCTATGATACTGAGGAGGTCAGTATTTCGGCACGGTCCTTCTCTGAGCTGATCATTATAGAGGTACCTATGAAATAGGGCTACTTTTTATAGACACGGTAAAAGCATTCTGTCACAGAATGCTTTTTTTTATTTTAAAACCCGATATTTGCTTTTATCTAACTAATAAACATAACATATGGCGATGAATAAAAACACTGTCCTGGCCTGGGCCACATGGATCATGATCATTGTGGGGCTGGGATTAATAGCTTTGGGAGCATTCAGATATGATGATGTAGCAGGGTGGGGCTTTGCTTCCGTGGGGATTGGTTTTTTGGCCAATGCCTGGGTGTTTAATGCACTAAAGGGCCGTGTATAGACATTCATACGGGGCCTTTATACTTGTTGTCATGAGTCGTCAATAGAAGGCTTGTAGCATCAATTCCATTGATCATTAAAAGATATTAATATGAGCGACGATAAAAAGGTTATTTTCTCCATGTCCGGGGTCACTAAAACATTTCAGGGTGCCAATACCCCGGTACTCAAAAACATCTACCTCAGTTTTTTCTACGGTGCCAAGATCGGTATTCTGGGGCTGAACGGATCCGGAAAATCCACATTATTAAAGATCATTGCCGGAGTGGATACCAACTACCAGGGCGATGTGGTTTTTGCCCCGGGTTACTCGGTGGGCTATCTGGAACAGGAGCCACAGTTAGACGACGACAAGACCGTGATGGAAGTAGTGCGGGAAGGAGCGGCAGAAACAGTGGCTATTTTAGACGAATACAACAAAATCAATGATATGTTTGGATTGGAAGAGGTGTATTCCAATCCGGATAAAATGGAAAAACTCATGAACCGACAGGCCGAACTCCAGGATCAGATAGATGCGACCAATGCCTGGGAATTAGACACCAAACTTGAGATTGCGATGGACGCCCTGAGAACCCCTGAGGGTGACCAGAAAATTGGTGTCCTGTCTGGGGGAGAGCGCAGGAGGGTGGCCTTGTGCCGTTTACTGCTTCAGGAGCCGGACGTGTTGCTTCTGGATGAGCCTACCAACCATTTGGATGCGGAATCCGTGCACTGGCTGGAGCACCATCTGGCCCAATACAAAGGCACGGTCATCGCCGTGACTCACGACCGCTATTTCCTCGATAATGTCGCCGGCTGGATTTTGGAGCTGGATAGAGGAGAGGGCATCCCCTGGAAAGGAAATTACTCTTCATGGCTAGATCAGAAATCCAAACGACTGGCACAGGAGAGTAAGGCAGCTTCCAAACGACAAAAGACCCTTGAGCGGGAGCTGGAGTGGGTGCGTCAGGGAGCCAAAGGGCGCCAGACCAAGCAAAAGGCACGTTTAAAGAATTATGATAAGCTATTGAGTCAGGATCAGAAGCAACTCGATGAAAAGCTGGAGATTTACATTCCCAATGGTCCAAGACTAGGAACCAATGTCATTGAAGCAAAGGGCGTTAGTAAGGCTTATGGAGAAAAGCTTCTATACGAAGATCTTAACTTTAATCTGCCACAAGCCGGTATTGTTGGGGTTATAGGTCCTAATGGTGCAGGTAAAACCACCATTTTCAGAATGATCATGGGTGAAGAGACACCGGATAAGGGAGAATTTGTAGTTGGGGATACGGCAAAGATCGCCTATGTAGATCAGTCCCATAGTAATATTGACCCCGAAAAGACCATTTGGCAAAACTTCAGTGACGAGCAGGAGCTCATCATGATGGGCAACCAGCAGGTGAACTCTCGCGCTTACCTGAGCAGATTTAACTTTAGTGGTAGTGAACAGAACAAGAAAGTAAAACTGCTGTCGGGAGGGGAACGCAATCGGCTCCATCTGGCTATGACATTGAAGGAAGAGGGTAATGTATTACTTTTAGATGAGCCTACTAACGATCTTGATGTCAATACTTTAAGAGCCTTAGAAGAGGGCTTGGAAAATTTTGCAGGTTGTGCAGTAGTGATCTCTCACGACCGCTGGTTTCTGGACCGTATCTGTACCCACATTTTAGCCTTTGAGGGCAACTCACAGGTGTATTTCTTTGAGGGTAGTTTTACAGAATACGAAGAAAATAAACAGAAGCGATTGGGAGGTGACTTGATGCCCAAGCGGATCAAGTATAAAAAGCTTGTTCGATAAAGGGATTAATTTAAGCTACACATTTAGAAAGATTCTTGTAACGTCGTTAGCACTGTTGGTTCAGCTCTAACGATTTCCAAGGATCATTCACCCTTTGTGTTCGAGTCCAAAAGAGTAGTAGTTATCAAGAGTAACATTTTAAATCTCTTGGTTACTGGTCCCCGTACAAATGACCACCGGAATAATCCTTATACTCCTTTTCAGAGTCGGTGAAGGCATTGGTTTCCATAAGCTTTCGCTCTTCAGTCTTTAACTTGAACATTTTAAAAATGGCCACTCCAATGAAGACAAAAAAGATACTGGAAACAACGATAAGAATGATTGTGAGATGCTCCGTAGAGACTAACAGTGAAGAATTAACTAACTTTGTAGGCATATTCTGTAGATTGAGGTACTAATAGCAAGGCTAATATACAATATTATATGATTGGTAATTGATTGATTGTACATTATTTACACAAAGTTGTAAACAATTTTATCGGTGAACGGCTATTTATACCAGTTCAATTGTATCACCTCAATATCAGAATTACCTGTATTCACAAGGGTTTTAAACTTTTGAACATCGCTTAACCCTCCCTGGCCACGATAGTGATACGGATATACTTTTTTAGGCTTGAAATCCAGTACGGCATCCGCTGCACTTTCAACCGGCATGGTGTAGGGTAGATTCATGCATACAAAGGCCTTGTCAATTTCTTGTAATTGCCGCATTTCGGGAATATCCTCAGTATCCCCCGAAATGTAAATTCGCTGGCCTGCCAGCGCAATCACATAGCCATTTCCACGTCCTTTTTCATGAAACTGAAGGGCTTCCTCTCTTAAATTATACATTGGGATGACCTCAAATGAGATCCCTCTGACCTCATAATTCAAATTGTTTTCCGCTTCCCTGGTATTTTTAGCAAGCGATGATGGAATCTTGTCCAATACAGCCCTTGGAGCTATAAGAGGTACATTGGTGATGTTAATCGCTTCCAGCGTATTAAGGCTTAAATGGTCACCATGGATGTCTGTGATAAACACCATAGTAGGTTTCTTTTGGCCCTGATAAGCTTCTTCCCCACCAGTGGGGTCTATATAGATCACCTCCCCATCTGCTTCCAGGATGAGGCTGCCATGGGAGATCGGTATAACCTTCACAGGGTCTGATACTGGGGTGATTGTATTGTTTTCTGTTGCTTCGCCTTTGTTCTTCTGCTCATTGCAGGCAAGCAGTAAGAAAACGCAAAAACTGAGGAAGAAACGTGAGCTCATATTTTTTTTGATAAAGATATTATTAATCCGTCGAGCTGTTATGAATTGTAACATTTTTTATGATTGAGCTACCAATATTTTGAGCTTGTTTATGTTTTTTTAATCCTAAAAATTAACGAAATTACAGGTTCTTAAATCATTCAACTAAAATTTTATCCTATGTCCGACGAGTTTGATCTATTAGAAACCAGTTCCAATGAAAAGGCCGAAAAGGTTGATGTCAATTGGGGAAAAGCTATTGACACCATGAAATCCAAGCTGGCTCAGGAAGATGACCCTGAAATGCGCCAGAAGATTCTCAATGCCACCTTAGACGATGTGGTGCATATGGCAGAAAAGGACAGGACAACCCTGCTGGATGCCATTAAGGACCTTACGGACTATCAGGATGAGGTGGGCATTATTTTTGAAAATTTTTCTTCTCTCAATGCCGAGGAGCAAAAAATTATTGACGATGCCATCAAACGGCTGGAGCGTGCCAGGATAGAACTGGAGGATGCCGAAAACAAACCTGATACCTGGTGGAACAATTTATGGGGTCGAAAAAGTAAAATTGCCAAAGCGGAAGAGGAGTTGAAAAATGCCCAGAAAGAAAGGGATGCTGCCGATAATAAGGCCAAAGCGCTCTTTCAGCAGCGCATTGAATCTGCCGATGTGCAAACCTTATTAAACGAATTATCATTTAAGAGCCAGGCAGCTGTCAAACGCTTAAAAGACCGCGAAATAGAGATCAAGGAAGTTGAGGACCGGTTGCAGGATGCCATTGTAGAGGCTACCAAAAACCATACTCGGGCGCTTGAGAAGAAAAAAGAGGTGGAAGATAAACTGGAAACCGAGTATGCCAAGCTAAAGCAGGCCAGGCAAGCGCTGGAAGATATTGTGGATAAACAATCTGCCGAATACGCCGAAGCCATTGGAAAGGTAACCACCTTGGAACAAAGTGTTGAAGAACTGGAAGGCTTGAAAAACGCCTATACCACCCTTGCAGCATCCAAAGACAGTTTTGTGCACAAACATAACCTAACGATCAAGGTACTGACCTCATTAAGGTCAAACCTTCAGACCCATCGTGCTAAACTAAAGAGCGATACAGAAGAGCGGCTTAAATATTACGACGGTTATGTGGTGGCTTTAAAGGCCAGAACAGATCAAGAATTTGCAGCTATTTTAGAGCATCTGGGAGTAAAAACCGATGAGCATATTGGTGAGACGCTGGCAGCGATGCATACGGCCAGTGCCAAGGCCCGCCAGGAGATGATGGATAATATCCCGGTGCACGAAAAAGTGATGCAAGGAGTGTACAGCAGTTATGCCGAGGCACTGCAGGAGATCAGGGAAAAAGACGTGGACATTCAAAAGAATTTTTCGGAGCGCTATGGTATTGACATGAAGGAGATCTTTGAGGAGTATTACAAATCGGATGCGTCGGCGCCTGCTGCAGAAGGAACCTCAAATACTGCAAATACTGCAGAAAGTGAGACGGAGGAAGACTTGTTGTCTTAATAATTTAGATTTTCAAACTCTCGGATTTTTTTAGTTGAGACTTCCTTACGCTTATAATTCATAAGTGTTTTTACACTCCATAGAGGAGAAGACGGGATCTGTTTCCATTTGAAAGCGACAGGCTTCATTTATAAAAAGTAATTGTTAATACACTGAATAGTTAATAAAATCGAATGATTGTTACTCCCCTGGATTCTGCACAACTGAACTCTAAAGGTCAGTATGTGTTTTATCACCGGATGGTGGACTTTACCATCAAGGAGCTCATTGTAAAAATGCAGCAGCAACAGCTCTGTACTTCTAAAGAGCTGGGGTTCTTCAAGCAGTATTGTGATCTGTTGCTTTATTCCATTGAGGCCATGCGTGTAAAGTACATGTACGATGAGGAGGACAATATGAAAATTGACCTGACCGATTCCGGTTTTCCCAATTATCTGGAGTTTAGGTACTTGTTTAACGATCTGTCTTTAAGAGAGGAGTATCTCAGCAAACTAACGGATATTGATGTTTTGAAACAAGAGTTTCTGGATACCCTGATGCGTAAAAAGCAACCGATCAAAAAATCAAGGCTTTTCCAGGCAGCATCCATTGTTTACTATTCCAACGTCAAGCAGGAATATATTTTCAACAGGTTTATTCAGGGCAAGATCGTGGCAGCACCGGAGGGTGTTAAGGCACCTTACATGACCAGCTGGAGTTTTTATGATGTATCCCTTAACAGGCCATTTGTCTGTTTTATGTATTTTGATTACAAGGGCAAAGATCCGTCGAAGAATAAGGCACAGATTTATGAGGCACTCAGGCTCACTGCCGATCGAAAAATGCCACTGGACAGCATGGCTTATGCGATAGACAGAAAGCTTGCAGACCTCTATCCAAAACACATCAAACGCATTGACCTGGGGCCTCTTCATAATGTTTTTGCCAAGGACAAGAATGAGATCACCCACGCTTTGCTTGAGGGAATTGGAAATAAAGACATCTCACTGGAATCCTATGCCTTTTCCTTAAAGATAGATGAGGTCTTTTCGGGAAGTGAATTTAAGGAGGGTAGTTTTTTTAGCAAGCAGATCTTACAGAACTGGAGTGAGGTAGTAAGGCAGAGCTATGTTCTTGCTCCTCACCGAATCATCCAGATGCTTTATAACAAAATACCCGATAGTATTAATCATTTGGCCAAACCCCCAATTCAAATGGCAGACTTACCTGCCTCAAATTAAATTAAATGGAACACAATTCTACCTTTCCCATAAAACAATCCGAACTGGACATGTTGCGTGATGAAGCAACCTCCTATCTCAAAAGTATTGAGTGGGAGCAAAGCCAGCGGGCAAGAAACAGAAGCGGAGAGGAAAAGGACCAGTCTATTCTGCTGTACCTTTCACGCGCCAACAATGGTAGTAATAATGCGCAGTTGGTCTCGGTCTCAAAGACCGTTCTTAGCCTGAAGAAACGCTTATTGCCTGAATCGGTGGCCCTACCGGTATTATTGAATCGCTCTTTGTATACACTTCAGGAGGCTATTACCCTGGGACTGTGGATTCGTGACAGCTACTACGATGCTTCTGGTTTAAGCAGTCTTCAGGAAAGAAAGTCTGCACTCGATTCAAAGGCCAGGCGCGAGTATGAGAGCAAAATGCATACAGCCACGGCTTTTATGCTGTACTCTGCAGCATATAAGATTTTATTTGATCTCAAAGCCTTTGCAGCGGACGATCTTAGTGTGATGAAACAGAAATTTGCAGGAATACCTGAGGTATCACTCATAAGTCCCCTAAAAGGACTGTCCTGTGCGTTGTTTTACTATGATAAGTATCTGAGCCATCCCGAAATGATCAATTCAGACCAGGATGTGGTGAGTTTTACGGTCGTTTTTTTTCAAGCACTCATTGCCGAGATCCAGCTGAGAAAGAGCACCTTGGAATATACAGAAACCATTGAGGACCGAACGTACAAACTGGAGAATTCGGATTTTGCGATTTCGGGCTGGAACAACGTGTTTGACGGAGCTGCTAAAAGCGTTGTCTTCAACACAGTGCAGTTTGAACAGATCGTTGGAAACCGGGATGCGAAGCATTTTGCCAGACGCTTAACAGAGCGCCTGCTGAGCTATGACTTTACTGCGCGAAAGAATCCATTTCAGGAACTTGGCGGTTTCATGCCCGTATTTATGGGTTACGGTATCCCGGGGACAGGAAAAAGCATGCTCATAGCCGCCATTGCTACCCGTTTAAAGGAACATTGCGACCGTCTTGAGCTCCCTTTTTTATTCCATCCAATGCCCGATACCATTGTAAGTACTTTTCAGGGTGGGTCAGCAGAAAAAATGGTGGAATGGATGAAACCCCTGCAAGACCCCGGTAAGATCATTTTTGCACCAATTGACGACGCAGAAAACAACCTGCAGGAGCGGACCGCTCAGGGGGTGTCAGCGGGTGTGAAGGAGGTGATTGGGGTGTTTTTAAGGTATACGGAAGGTGCCTATGCAGTAAACTACGGAAATAGTTCCATAGGTTTATTTACCAATCTTCCCGAAATGCTCGATAAAGCTGTGATTTCACGCATTCAGGGGCGTTTTAGGATCGATGGGGCACAGACCGAACACGATTTTCTGGATCAGGACTATCTCTGGTGGCAACATCTCCAAAAGACCATGCCTGGCTTTGTAAACATGGACGATCCGGAAGGCTATGCGTACCTACAGGATCAGGGCCTGGCCAAAAACCTAGGTGATATACTGGAGCGTATCGAAAACCCGGGAGAAGAACGGGTGAAGGCTGTATTTGACAAAGTCGACGATTTGCACGAGATGGATGATCACATGTTTTACGCAGCCCTTTACAAGGCCATACAGGAGGTATTTCCATTTTTCTCGTCACGGGATGTGCGAAATATCCAGTCTGCCATTTCTTTACGACTCACCGATTTTGACCTGGAAAAGGATTGGTTTGAGAACCCGGAAGTTTATTTTAATCAGAACTACGAGACAAAATTTGGGATGCTACAGGAGTTGATGAAAGCCAACATGAAGGGCTTGAATTTTTCGGACATCAGACGGCAGGAGGTGATCAGATATCTCGATAATGTGGCTACTATCGCCGATACGGACTTTAACAGAAAAGTAGAGGACAGGGTCAATCAGATGCAGATCGAATTGGAAGCCAGAGAGCGCTTTGAAAAACCATAGAGGTAGTTGTAAACGCTAGGACACAATAGAATGAACAAACTAAAAGAAGCCAATTTATATCAGAGTGAACTTATTCCGGTGAATGGAAAGCTAGTGGACAGGTATAATAAGTGCCTGAAAACTCTGGGCTTCAAAGAAACAGAATTAAGCTCCTTTTCTATTGACGGAATCGGTTGGAGTCCTGAAATTGCCGAAGAAAAACAAGATGTTCAGTATTTGAATCACGGCGATGCCAATCCGCACGGGATCATCATTTCTCCCTTACAAAGGGGCAAGCCGGTCTATTTACCTTTTCACTCATTCGATCGGGAGATGATGCGGCAGATCTTTAGAGTACACGGACAGAAGATCAGTGATATTACCAGAGATTCTGCGATCTGTATCGATTTTGATCAGGATATTGATGTGTATTACCACCCTTTGGATATTTTAAAATATGATAATATACACATCTCCTTTAGGCTCATCGATGACCTGAATAGGGTACAACAAGAACAACTTCAGTTGGTAGATAAGTTCATAAGAGGTCATAATTTTATAGACGAGGATCTTCAAAAAGAGCTTCTTTCTTCGGCCAGGACCTTTGGGGACCTAAGAAACAGAGATCTCAATTTACATTCTTTGCACTATTCTGTTTCCTCTTTCTATTCACGTGCGTTTAAAGGCGTATATGTGTTAAAGGATTTTGTAAAGACCATTGTGGTCTTTGAGGATAAAGAGGTGTACCAGGACGCTGTGAAAGATAGTTACCACGATGTATTGATCTATCACATCCATCAGCCGGAGCTGATCAGGAAACTCGAGGATTATCAGATCATCTCTTATGATCTTGAATCGGTTGTGCAGACGAAACGTTATGAGCGGATTAAAAAATATTACCTCAGTCGTGTTTTAGGGGATACTGAGCATCCAATAAAAGACATTCTGGATAACAAAGCGCTGTTTCGGTCGTACCTGAATAAATTAAATGTTCAGGATCGAAAAAAAGTAATGGGAGTGGAGCTTTATCTGGAACGTATCGCACGCAGCAATGCGTATAAGCTGGAAGATATGGTGGAGCAGGAGCTATTTTTTGGACTAATGGACCCGCATAGCTCCTTAAGTCCAAACGATCGTGACATTATTCATAAGCTACTCATCAACATTGCACCTCTTGATGTATTGTTTCTCTATTGGTACGATAAGGAACAGTTTTACGAGTACTATCAGCAATGGAGTGACTCGCTTAAAGATTGGGTGATAGAGGTTATTCGTAACAATATATGAAAATAGGCTACAAATAAGTGAGAAGTTAGGAGATGGAAGAAGAAAGGCATAAGAGGGTTATTTTAAATTTGATAATATAAATATGCCAATAGCATTCAGAAAAAGATTAAACGACTAAAGCAATGCACTACTCTACACCACACTTTCAACTTCATACATCAAACTTTTAAATTATGGGACTTGAGCTGGTTATTTTTATTGCATCTCTTTTGGTTGGGATTTTTATTTATTGGAGGGAATCCAATGGTAATGGAGCCTACAGGACTTTGAATAAAATTGTGAATAGCAAGGAATTACAAATGGATCCTCACAATCCAAAGGGCTTTGTTTATAAACAGGCTTTCATACCAAGGCTCATTTTTGTGGTATCTATGTGTTTGCTTGTGGCGCTGTTTCTTGAGTTCGTTACACCGATCTCCGTTTTTGGATCCTATAACGGTGTTTCGGTTTTTTCTTCCATTGTCGTTGGCATCCTACTGGGCACCTATCTGGCCAATTTCGTGTTAAAGTCCTCCAAAGTCATTGAAGAACATGGGGATACTCTTGGTGGTGTGGTTGGAGATGCCATTGATAAAGGGAAGGATTACATCGAAAATTTAAAACCTGAAGACTCACCTGAAGCGCAAATGAGGGAGCAGGAACCAAAAGTTGATGCCAGCAATGAAAAAAGTGCAAGAGAGCGCTTAAAGGACAAAGGATTACTGTAATCTTAAACCGATGATCAAAACCTATTGGAATAAAGGAGCAAAACAAAAGAGAACCGTCATATTGCTTTCTCTTTTGATACTCCTTATTTTATTTATAGTACGCGATGACTATCAGCCTGCTCTTTTGTTTCTTAGAAAATACCTTTTTGTTCTCCTGGTCAGCCTGGTTGTTCTGGTGATCGGTCTCTCTCGATTTAGAAAAACCCCTAGTACAGGAAAGCGCGTTCTGATCCTATTTATACTGGCTAGTTTCTTTGGGCTTCTCTACCTTTTTGGCTGGCATTACCGCTTGTATGATTATATGAAAACCTATAATGTTTACAACAATCTCAACAAGGTGGAAATTCACGAATTGCCACTGACTCAAAATGAACGCATCCAGCCTTTGCGAAATATTTTATCTATGGCCAATGAGAGTGTAGGGGAGACCAAGGATGTCTCCTTGCCTCATCTGGTGCGAATAGATAGAGAAAACCGATGGACCATGGCCATCCAACCCAGTGAAAAGTATGTGATGCAGCGAATCATGAACAACACTGAAGAGGTTTTTTCGGTAAGCAGCACCACTCCATTTCCGCGTTTTTCAAATGAAAACAGAATAGGCGTCACCTTTGCTATCGGAGAATCGCTCATGTTTAGCAGAAACACCTATAACGCCGTGGTTCAACGCTTTAATCCATGGATGCTGTTCAATTACGAGCCCAGTGACACCTACTACATGAAGAATGACAACGGTGAGTGGGTAGAAGTGGTGAGTCTCATTAAATGGGAGGGTTTCTTTTTTCCCTATCCAACCTTTGGGGGCGTAATGGTCATCGATAACGGAGATCATGATTTTAAGGACTATCTGGAGCGTATTTTAATTGGAAAGGGAACCTATATCCCTCCGAATGAGCTTGGTAATTATCAGTTTCTGAGCAAACAGAATATTCTGGCTGAGAAGGTGTCTCGGCTTCAGGCAGAATCGCTAAAGTTTTTAGGTGGCTTTACAGATCCACTCCCCTGGAATATGCGAACGGTAGTAAAGATTCCATTGATGCCCAAAGATCAGAACCAACAGCCCTATGTCACTGATTTCGATTTTGCCAACACCAATACCAATGCCTACAGTGGCCTTTACCATTGGTTTGGATTAGAACCAATAGGGGAGGAACGCACCAGCTTAAGTTTTAGTGTGATGATCCCGGCCGACGGAACAGATCAGCTCTACTATTACAATCACGCAGCCAAAAAACAGGGCTATGCCGGTGTATCGGCCATGCCACTAAAAGTTCAGGAATCGCGAAAGGAGTATGACTGGACTGCTAATACGCCGGTGGAATTTCGCCCCTATATAAAGGATATTGCCGGAAGAAAGCGAATGTTTTTTCTTGGTACGGTTTCCTCCATCAGTGATACCAATGCAGAGCAGTTCGACGGTTCTGCAACACCCGATCTGGTTCTAATCGACAGCGAGTACAGAGACGTGGTCTGGATCGATGTAAAACACCCTAGTCAGTGGGATAAAACGGTTTATGATCAATTGAATGAGGCCTGGAGGGCCAGTGAGGGAATTGACTATTACTATGAGGAAGACCAAAATGACCCCGATATCGTGGAAGTACAAAAGGATTCTGTAAAAGGACTGAGCCCTAAAAGTAATAAAGAAGAGCAAATTGAGGCTCTGCAGCGCATAATTGACTCGCTGAAGACCAGTGGTAACTAGAGGTCCAATCTCATTTTAATATCTGCACGATCATAAGGATTGTCAGCTTCCAGTTCCAGCTCTGTGAAGCCATATTTTCGATAGAGGTAAATGGCATTTTCTAGTCTGGTGTTGGAATAAAGTACAAGGGCTCTGTAATTGTGAGATCGGCTAAAATCAATACAGTGTTTAAGCAGGATTTGACCAATTCCCTTCCCTCTAACTTCAGGTAAAACAGCCATTTTTGTCAGTTCCAGAACACTCGATTCTGTAGTTGGCATCAATGCTACCGTTCCTAAAATAACATCTTTATCAACAGCAAAAAATATAGAACCTCCCTTATCAATGATGTAGGTTTCGGGTTTGCCCAGGACTTCTTTATCGTAGGGTTCAACATAGAAATAGGTCCGTAGCCACTCTAAATTGAGATCCTGAAAGGCTTTTGCATATTCGGGTGCAAAGGGTCTAATGACCAGACTCATAGGCTCTCATAAAATCGGTGATAAGGTAACTTATGAGCTTCCCTACTTTGTACTCACTTTTTTTTGAGGGGATGGCCTCGCAAATATGCAGGTATTTGACCTGTGGTTGACAGCCAAAAAAGTGGACCATGCGTCTTGCTTGCTTCACTGTGAACCCTGATGGGGTAGCGGCACTGCTCGGTATGTTGCGAATGGCGTCACAATCTACCTCCAATCCAAAAGGAGTGTTTTTGGTATGGGTAACGGCTTTTTCCAAAACATCCTTCAGCTTTACTTCCTTTCGGATCTCAATGCCTTCATAAGTGACATAATCAATCGCCTTGATCTTATTCATAGTAGCAAGTACCGATTTTGAGCTGTAGTTCTCATGGAGCCCAAGAATAAAATACTGTTTTAAAAAGCCCTCAGCAAAGGCGTAACTAAAGCCGTTTCCACTGTGTCGACCTTCTTCTGGTCTAAAATCGGAATGGGCATCGATATTGATGCTACTTACAGGCTCCTGCAGAGCCAATGCAGCGCCTTTAATCATTCCATAGGAGTTATTGTGTCCTCCGCCAACTGCTATTGGTATTTTGCCGGCCCTTATAATTTCGGCGACCAGAAAACTCACATCTTTATCAATGTTTTCCACATGGGACCTAAGGATTTTGAGTTCTTCCTTCGTTTTTTTTGAATACCCTTCCACCATTTCATACCTTAAACTTCCCAAAACAAGGACCTTTTTAGCATGTGTCATTGGGTTACTTTGAATATTGACGAGGAATTTTTTCACAACACCCCATGATTTGTAAGTCCCTGATTTTCCGTAGTTTGCTTTAACTCCTATGTCTTCTTCAATACCAAAAATCACATAACGAACATCTAAATCTTTAATATCCTCGTATATGTTGTTGAGCTTAGGAAGTAACTTAATATGTTCACCAAATTTAGTTTCACCCTTTCGCAGATTTAAAAGTGCTTTAAGCTCTTTGGTAGAAAATAAGTGAAGGTGTTTCATGCAAATGAGTGAGAAAATTTAAGATAATAGATGATATTCCTGAGAATCAAAGTTAACACAAATCAAATTTATCAGTAACTTAAAAACAATCAAATTATGGAAAGTTCAAACGGTAAAAATACTGGCTTAAAAGTTGGGTTAGGTATTTTAGTTGTTCTTTTTCTGGGGACAGCGTTCTTTGCTTCTAAACTGTACTCAGACAAGAAAGAAAGTGAGGCCCAGTTGATGAGCGAAAAAGAACAGGTTATGAATGACCTAAACAGTATGGCCAAGCAATACGACATTGCTATTCAGGAAAATGAAGTAGCTAATCAAGACCTGGTTGAAGCAAGAGCCAGGATTCAAGGTCTAATGGATTCCTTAAAAGTTTCACAGAACAGTGTAAACAGCTTGTGGAGATACAAGAAGAAATATTTAGCCCTTCAGGAAGAAATGGATGTACTTTTAGCTCAGAATGATAGCCTAAGGGTTCAGAATGAATTACTGGCCACTTCTTTAGACAGCACACAAGTTCAGTTGGCCGAGCGTGCCATGTTTACCGATTCCTTACTTGTACAAAATTCAGAACTAGCGACAGCAGTAGAAGATGCAGCTGCACTACAAACAGTTGGATTAAAAGGGTTTGGAATCATTGAAAAGAATAGTGGACGACAAATACCAACCGAACGAGCCAGAAGAAGTGACAAGATCAAAGTCTGTTTCACTGTGGCTAGAAATACTGTAGCTGAAGCCGGAGATAAGGAATTATACGTTCAGGTGATTGATCCCGAGAATAATGTTCTGGGATCCAACGATCAGATTCAATTTGAGGATCAGATATTGAATTACAGTCTAATCAGTAGATTCAATTACGAAAACAGAAATCTCAATGTCTGTGAATTTGTGTCAAAAGGAGATGATGAAAAATTTGTCTCTGGACGATACATCGTCAATGTCTTTAATGAGAAGACCCTGGTTTCCACCTCTGAATTTACCTTAAAATAAAAATCGCATATAGTGTAAAAAGCCGGAGCAAATGCTTCGGCTTTTTTTATGAATTCCAGATTTGGCCATTGACGATCATCTGATCAATTGGGTCGTGTCCATAGTAATAGGGGATTTCCCGGTAATGATTCATGGGTTTAGTGATAATGAGATTGGCTTTCTTTCCTCTGGTAATACTACCGTACATATTACTGACATCCATAGCATAGGCTCCATTGATAGTGGCAGCATTGATGGCCTCTTCAGGACTTAATTTGAGCTTAATACAGGCAAGACTGATCATAAAGTTCATATTACCACTTGGGGAGGAACCGGGGTTAAAATCCGAGGCAATTGCCAATGGCAGACCAGCATCGAGGATCTCTCGGGCCGGAGTATAAGAAATACCCAGGTAAAAAGAACATCCGGGCAGTGCAACCGGTATGGTTTTAGATTTTTTGAGAGCCGCAATGTCTGCTTTATCGATTAATTCCAGATGATCCACAGAGAGTGCATTTAGACGTACTGCAGCTTTAACTCCTCCCAGGATATTGAATTGATTTACATGTACCTTCGGTATCATCTGATAAGTTGCTGCGGCCTCTAGTATGCGCGTCATATCTTCAACACTAAAATATCCTTCTTCACAAAATACATCGACGTATTTGGCAATTTTCAGGGCTGCTGCTCTTGGAAGCAGATCATCAATGATATACTGTACATAGGCCTCTTTATTGTGTTTGTACGATTCAGGAATAGCATGTGCAGCCAGAAGGGTAGGAGCTATAAATGCCTGAGTGTCTTTTTTGATACGCCCAATGGTTTGCAGCATTTTGAGTTCAGCTTCCGCAGAAAGGCCATAGCCCGTTTTGATCTCCATGGCTCCCGTACCCATAGAGATGCAGTCGTTCAGTCGCTTTAAGGATTGTTTGTACAGAAGATCTTCACTTATTTCTTCCATCTGTTTGGCAGAATTGAGAATTCCACCCCCGTTTCTGGCAATTTCCTCGTAACTCAACCCACTGATTTTATCAACAAATTCACCGGAACGATCACCTGCAAATACCAAATGAGTATGTGAATCACACCAGGAAGGTAAGACCAATTTTCCACTTGCATCGATCACCGTTTCAGGCTCAAAGCCATCGCAATCAGACATGGGACCATATTCGATGATGGTATCGTGCTCAATGTAAACATAACTGTTTTCAAGGACAGGTAACTCTCTCATTTCCTTTCCCTTGAGAAGGGTAACGTTTTTTTTGTGAACCTGAACTAACTGCCGAATATTAGTGATCAAAATAGACATAAGAAGAATCTGTTAATCGATTCACTAAGCTAATAAAAAAACGCCCATTGTGAAAAATGAGCGTTTACTTAATTTAGTATTTTCGAGTGTTGCTTTATTTTAGTGACCCGGTCATGTCTTCCGGTTTGACCCATTCGTCATACTCCTCTGCGGTTACGTAGCCAAGATTCACGGCCTCTTCTTTTAAAGTGGTACCGTTTCTATGGGCGGTATTGGCAATTTCAGCGGCTTTGTAGTACCCTATTTTGGTGTTGAGTGCAGTCACCAGCATCAGGGAATTGTTCAACAGGTGGTTGATCACTTTCTCGTTGGGCTCGATCCCGGAAGCACAATGTTCTTCGAAACTTACACAGGCGTCACCGATGAGTTGTGCTGATTGAAGAAGATTATAAGCCATTACGGGTTTAAACACATTAAGCTCGTAATGTCCCTGGGTGCCTCCAATAGCGATGGCGACATCATTGCCCATTACCTGAGCGCAAACCATTGTCAGGGCCTCGCATTGGGTTGGATTTACTTTCCCTGGCATAATAGAGCTTCCCGGTTCATTGGCAGGAATGATTAACTCCCCAATTCCTGAGCGGGGGCCTGAGGCCATCATTCGAATGTCATTTGCTATTTTGTTCAGGGATACCGCAAGTTGCTTGAGAGCTCCGTGTGTTTCAACAATGGCGTCATGAGCGGCCAGTGCCTCAAATTTATTTTCGGCAGTAATAAATGGGTGTCCAGTGAACTCTGCAATGTATTTGGCGACAAGCACGTCATAACCCTGGGGCGTATTAAGGCCTGTTCCAACAGCCGTTCCTCCAAGCGCTAATTCGCTTAAATGTGCCAGGGTGTTTCCAAGCGCTTTTAAACCGTGGTCCAGTTGGGATACATAGCCCGAGAACTCCTGACCCAGTGTTAAGGGAGTGGCGTCCATTAAATGGGTTCTACCGATCTTTACCACATCTTTAAATTCAATGGCCTTTTTGTGGAGTGTATTTCGCAATTGGATCACACCCGGTATAGTTGTTTCTACCACCATTTTATAAGCGGCAATGTGCATCCCGGTGGGAAACGTATCATTTGAAGACTGAGACTTATTTACATCATCGTTGGGTGCGATGGTCTTTTCGCCTTCACCAATGGTTTTGCCGGCCAACTGGTGGGCCCTGTTGGCAATAACTTCATTGACATTCATATTGCTTTGGGTGCCGGATCCTGTTTGCCAGATCACCAGTGGAAATTGGTCATCGTGCTGTCCTTCCAAAATCTCATCGCAGACCTGGGCAATTAAATCACGTTTTTCCTTGGGCAGTACCCCTAACTCCTCATTGGCATATGCGGCTGCTTTCTTCAAATAAGCAAAACCGTAAATAATTTCTATAGGCATGGATGCCGCAGGACCTATTTTAAAATTGTTCCTTGAGCGTTCGGTTTGGGCGCCCCAGAGCTTGTCTGCAGGGACCTTTACTTCACCCATGGTATCTTTTTCTATTCTATATAACATGAATTATTAATTTGAATTGATACACAAATTTACGGAAATTAGAAAGTTGATGAGTGATATTTGTCATATAGAGGCAGAGGATTTTAGTAATCCAAACCTAGGGTTTGTTCTACCCACCCAAAGGCCTTTCGCATGGGCTTGTTATCGTTGAAGCGATATCCTAGGTGAAGAAGAAAATAGGCGGAATCCCTGTTTATCTGGTCGTTCTCGTTGTTAGTATTGTTGTAATTTCTCCAATTTCCGGTGAGCCCAAAAAACCATCTGTAACTATTGTACCCCAAACCTGCTTCGCCGTTAAAGGCAAAATTGATACTTGCGAAGGCTTCAGACGGCGAATCAACTACTTCATAATTTGTGTAATTGAAACCAACACCTGGTTGTGCACCTAAGGTTAGGTACCATTTTTTATGTAGAACAAAATTGTAATAGTAACCCAGATCAGCGATAAGATCAAAACTTCGAATTTTTTTGGCTAATAAATCAGTATTTACAGCAGTCAGGTCGGGTTTTGTAACACTGTAGGCATAAGTCAGTCTTGGCAAGAAACTACCTGCTGATTTAAGCTGTCGTTCTGTTTGGTTGAAATTTGCTCGATAGGAGAAATTCTGATTTACAATAAAGAAAGTACTTCCACCATAGTACTGAAACTCTGTATTTTGTAAGGCCTTAATTTCTTCTGGTGAAAGATCAGTACTAAAGTCTACATTAAACCCTTTGTTAAATAATATGGTTAGGGATTGTCCCCATTGGTCCGAATAAAATCCGGTAAGATCTATTTTTAGAGATCGGCTGTTTTTAACAAGATTTTGGTCTTCTGAACTGAGAAGAAAATCAGGAGCAAAAGACAAGGTTAGTCCAAACCACTTGTAATCCATAGAGAACCCAATAAGGCTCTCAGCAACAGGGTTGAGTTCTATGTTTGTGCCGGTATCTAAACTTCTGAATTGATAGACAGCTATATCTGAATAATACAAGGTTTTAATGGCAATGTTTTCGATATAATTTACACGATATTCTGGGTTGTAGTCAAATGCCTCAGCATGCCTTTTTTGTATAGACAAATAGTATTCGTCAAGGTTTTGAGCGGCAAGTTGGCAATTGATAAGAAGGAGCATGAGAACATGTAAAGCTCTCATTGGAATGGTTTTATCAAACATAACGCCCGTAGGCACTAGAATCCAAACTTTTCTTCAAACCAACCAAAGAATTTCCTCATAGGTTTATTATCATTAAAGCGATAACCCAAGTAGAGCAGGATAAAAGCCCTATCGCTGTTGATCTCATTGTCCTGAATATTAGAGTTATTAAAATTCTGCCAAAAGCCGTTGATCCCAAAAAACCAGCGATAACTGTTATAACCAAGGGTTATTTCACTTTTAAAGGTAAAGGATGCACTGTTAAAAAATGCCTGGCTATTATTGTTAAACGTATAATGAGAATGGTTATAACCGATTCCCGGGTGCACACCAACGGTGGCTAACCATTTACGATTGTATACAAATGTATATAAATAGCCCAGGCTTCCAATAAGATCAAAACTGTCTAATTGTGCGGTGGTCACGTCTATTGTTATATTATCAAGGCTTGGCCTAATGATACTGTACACATAATTGAGCCTGGGAATTAAACTCCCCGCAGATCTTAATTGACGTTCGGTTTGAGCGTAATGGGCTCTAAAGGAGAAATTTTTATTAGCAATATAGTAGGTCGCTCCCTGAAGCGCAAATAGCTCTGTGTTTCGAAAACGCTCTATTTCCTCAAGTTGCAGTTCGAAATTGGTGTCGACAAAAAACCCTTTATTATAGGTGTAGCTCAATTCCTGTCTCCATTGATCTGAATAAAAAAAGTTAAGGTTAAGCTGAATCGTTTCACTTAAATCCTTGAGCTCCTGATCGGAAACAGAACTGATGAATCCGGGAGCAAATGACACTCCCAGTGCAATCCATTTATAATCTACAGAAAAACCAATTAGATTTTCGTTGGCTGGTCTTAGGTCAATAGCATTACCTGTTGCTCCGTTTACAAACTGCAAATTGTAAATATTACTGCTAAATGTTGATCTGAGAATAATGTTTTCAAAATAATTGACCCTGTAGCTTGGGTCATAGCCCTTTTCCTCGGCATGCTTGGCCTGCATCTCCAGATCATAGGGGCGAATATCCTGTGAGTAGGCGTTATTTGCGCTGCTAAGCCCAAGAAAGAAAACAAGTAAAAAAAACATGCGATCGAAAGGAGTAAGGCAACACATACGTTTAGATATTTATCTGGCCGTCAATCATGGTTAGTTTCCGATCGGCCAAATTAGCTAAACCTTCATTGTGCGTCACAATGACAAAGGTTTGATTGAGCTCTTTTCTCAAATCTAGAAACAGCTGATGCAGCTGGTCGGCTGATTCACTGTCTAAATTGCCCGATGGTTCATCGGCAAAGATAATTTTTGGATCATTGATAAGGGCACGAGCCACAGCCACGCGCTGCTGTTCTCCACCCGAGAGACTGTTGGGCTTGTGGTGGAACCTTTCTGATATACCCAGGTAGCTCAGTAGCTCCCTTGCCTTTTGTTCTGCCTCTTTTTTTGGAGTGTTGTTCACAAAAGCAGGGATACACACATTCTCTAGTGCGGTAAATTCGGGAAGTAATTGATGAAATTGGAAGATAAAACCAATGTTGAGATTTCTGAATTTGGCCAGATGTTTGTCTGAAAGTCTTAGAATATCAACACCATCAACCAAAACTTCTGTTTTGGAGTGCTTGTCAGGACTGTCCAAAGTACTCAAAATATGGAGTAAGGTTGTTTTTCCCGCCCCTGATGGGCCCACTATTGAAACAATTTCACCTTCGTTGATGCGGACATCTACACCTTTCAAAACCTGTAAATTCCCATACGACTTGAAGATAGAATGCGCCTCAATGATTGATTTCATAAGTCGTGAAAATAAGCTTTAATCCCTAAATCTACAATCAGGAATTGTTATTATTTTTTGTGAAAACCGAACGAATGCCGTTCCAATCTATGAAATACTGTATACGAAGTGAGAAAAAGTGATTGATTGGTTCCTTGAAAAGCAAATTCAGGCTTTCTGAAAAATCATCGTCAGAGTTTTCATCCTGGTTAAAAATCTGATTGCGGTAAAGCGCGGTAAGGAAGCTTCCCGGTGCAAATTGCCAGGAGTAATTGAGGTCAAAGTTCCAGGTGCTGAAATTAATGTTTGGATCATTACTGACATTATCTACGTTATAACCGGAGCTTGTTGTTAATCTTCCGTTATCCTGAAGTGTAAAAAGATCATAGTCGTATAGAACCGTGTCCCAGTAGTGCCTGAAGTTGATTCGCACCACGTGAAAAGGATTAAAGGTGTAATTGGCTGTTAAGGTGTTGGTTACGATTTGCCGGTCTCTCTCCCCAAAAATAGGCTGATCATCTTCTTCGAGGGCATATCCGCGATCACCGCCTCTGAAGTCATAGCGTAAGCTATAAATAAGGAGAAGGTTATCATTAACCCTTACCCGAGGCTCGATCTCAAAATCGTAACTAAAAAAGTCTCTTCCTTCTTCAAATATTTTACCAATATTCGCACGAAGGTCTAGGGCAAATAGACGGTTGTAATTACTGGAAAACCACCCACCGGTAGAAAGAATATTTTCAATGATAAATGGTCTGCCATCTCTGGATTCAAAATAATCGTACTGCTTACCAGGCTGAAAATTGAGCCTGAACCCATAGGAGTCCAGTTTAGTGGTTGTAGCTCGGTATCCTCCACCAAAATTCATGCGAGAAAAAACATTGGGGTCTGCAAGCCTTCTGTAGTTATAAAACACATTGATCCTGTAGCTGTTCAGGTTTCCTGTAGGTTCAAAGGTCTGATACGAAGCATCAGCACCAAAATCGTTTCGGTTGTTTCTCAGATTCACCCCCAGATCATTAATATTGAATTTGGTATCCATGTAACGGTGATCAAAACTATATCTGAAATTACCACCTATTTTCCCCGCCCTGAAAAAGGTACTGATACCGGTTTCAGGGTCTGTATTCTGATCATTGACATAACTCATTCGCACGTTGGCATCAATACCATATAGATTGCGACGGTCCACCAAATTGGCCACAAGAGCAGTGGCATTAGCATCTCTATAGTCCCCTTCACGTAACACATTGGTATTGATAAGGCTCACCGCCGAATTTCCATTGAATTGCTGATCAACAACAAGGATATTATAATTAGCGATAGGTTCTACGACTTCCCTTCTCGACTCTCCTGTTTCTGTATTGGTAATGTTGGCGTAGGTTGTTTCTGTGATGGCGTTGAGAAATCCAAGCCCCAAACCATTTGGCGTCCTTCCTGAGACCTTCATGGCATTAAGTACCTTGACCTCATCGGGTACATTGGCCACTTCATTCTCTTCAAGCTGTACACTCCCGCTAGGTCTCCCGCCAATACGTCTTGAGAAAAACAGACCTCCTCGATTAAACAAATCCACTCCCTCGGTGAAAAATTGGCGTTGTTCGGCAAATGTCTGTTCAAATGGACCCAGGTTCAAAACTACACGGTCGAACCCAGCCTGACTAAAATCGGGTATCAGCGTGAGATCCAGTGTGAAATTATCGGTGATGCCATATTTAAGATCCAAGCCAAAATTAAGGGACGTATCAGTATTACCATCAAATACATCTACAATACCTGTAGCAAAAGGATACAGGTTTAAGCGTACAGGAGGTTCAATATTATCTAGTCCTTTCATTTCCCCGTGGTACAAGCCTACATTACCTTTTGTAGGGTCAATGGGGTTCCAGCTGTATTGTGCCCTTTCACGACGAAACTGTCTGTGTAGTTGAAGGCCCCATATGGGTTTCTCCTGATCAGCAAATCTAAGTGCTCTGTAGGGGATACGCATTTCAACGGTCCATCCATCATCATTTATTTTAACAGCACTGTCCCATACATCGCTCCAGCTGTAGTCTTCTCCCAGAGATGGGTTTGCAATGGCATCGGCCTGTTGCCCCGAACTAAAAACAATGAAGTAGGTATCATTCTGAGAGTCATTGTTTGGATTTAAAACCACCAGAAAAAAATCTGCCTGACCAAAACTATCCCGTGCAGTGAGTTGCTTCATGATTTTGTCTGGATCATCATATAAATAAGCAGCGATGTAAATGGCCTGATCATCGTAGGCTATTTTTACTTCCGTTCGCTCTGCATTGTCACGCAGGTTTCCTATCTCAGGCTCAAACTGCACAAAATCTGTAGCGATCTCTGCACTGGCCCAGATCTCCTCGTTAAAAATACCGTCAATTTTGGGTGCTTGTGATGTGCGCTCAATTTGTAGAACTTTTTTGGAGATATCCTGGCTGTAAGAAACAAGATAAAAAAGGCTCAGGATCAAGCTTGTAGTGAATCTGGAGCTTTTTAATATGTAATGATGAACCGGATAGATGGTGGTTAATTCTTAAAGTTCTGCGAAATTACATTTACACCAGGCTTGATGGTGCTAACAGAACGTTAAAAAGTGTTGTTAAAAGGTAAAAATAAGGACGCATGGTGTTACAGATTCCATATTTAGGCTACTCATAAAACAGATGAACACGAAAAGAAAGCGACTGATTTATGGGATCCTCTGTGATCTGTTAGGCATGGTATCCATTGTGTTTCCCCCTTTTGACTTTGTTTGGGCTCCACTATCCGCCTATATAATGACACGCCTTTACGGCGGAAGAGAAGGTAGGGTAGCTGCTGTGATCTCCTTCGTAGAAGAGGCCTTACCCTTTGTTGATATAGTTCCTTCATTTACATTGATGTGGGTGTATACCTATTATATCAGAGGCAGGAAGACACTTGAGAAATAAAAAAAGCGCCGTAAAGGCGCTTTTTGTATAATATGCAACAATGATCGGTTACTGCAAGGTCACCTGCCAAGCTTGTTCAATATCGGTCTCTCCTCCTGCGTTATTAATAATACCGTCACTAACCCCCGGAGCACTTTTATTTGGCTCATGCCTTAAGGTAACCACAAAACCGCCAGTTGTTGCCGAAGAACCTGAGACATATTCAAACCTAACACCAATAGGGTTGCCATCACCATCTGAATCCGTATAACTCACTGTTCCCACATCATTAGATAGAGTGTAGAATACTTGATGTTCGTCATCTTCCTCTAAGACTTCTTCTGTAATGTCTTCAGCAGGATCTTCTAATTCATTCAAAAACTCAACTGAGCCGTCGTAAGTAGTGTTTAAAGCAATTGGCCCTGAAACCGTAACAACGGGTTGTGTTGGCCCATCACCATCTAAATCCTGTGTTTTGAGGGTAACAATATCTCCGCCACCTTGAGGAATTAAAGTCACCGTCATTGTAGTAATCACCTCCTCTTCATTTACTACCTCCGGAGTGTCATCATCAGAACAACTAACGATAAACGCTGAGGTCAAAATACTTAGAAATAATAATTTAATTGTTTTCATTTTTGTGTGTTTAAAAAAATTAATAATTGAGTTTTAATTGTAAAATAAAATTGCGACCCATTTCATCTGCAAAGAATCGCAATTGGTTTAAATAGTTTCTATAACTGGTATTCAAAACATTATTAACAATCAATCCTACCTGAAGATTGCTTTGTTTGTTCACTTGAAAAGACCAGTTGGCATTCATATTAAATAAATTGTAAGCTGGTGGTGGAGTGCTGATATCGACTTCTACACTTTCACCAAGTTCCGGAATAAAAGCTTCAAAATTATTGTCCGGAAATCGTTTTTGCTCCGCTACGAAGAGATGTTCTAAACTTAGATTAAAATCATGCCAGTCCGCAACTGCATAATCTACCCTAGTCCTGGTTTGAAAGGGTGGCATATTGATCAAGGGTAGATCCAGCTCCGTATTTTGTCCTCTGACATAAGAGCTTTGGTTACTCAGTTGCCAATGCTCACTGATCACATACGAAACACCTAGATCAAACCCGTATAGTAACGCATCATCACTTTGGTATTCCCAAACAGGAAAAGGTCCGCGATTTGTGGTTTCCTGACCTGTAGGTTCGATGTAAATAAAATCATCAATCATGTTAACAAAGACATCAATATCAAAACTCAGGCGATCTTTTTCATAAGTTAAGCTGCTCGAAATTCGATGTGATATTTCTTGTTGAATCCTCAAATCACCTAGTTCAAATCTGGCGGCAGAGTGGTGGAGCCCTTCGCTAAATAACTCAGCAGGATTAGGAGCTCTCATAGCTCTGGAAAAATTTACTAATAGATCAGAATGCCCTGATAACTTCAGTCTGGTACCAATAGAAAAAGAAAGATTGTGATAATCAAATTGTGGATTTGTTAAGAGTTGCGTACCTAGATCTTCCATTATGATGTCACTGAAGTCTTCATCATAACCGCGCTCTTCCCATCTTGTGGTTCTGTAAAACTTAAGTGCATCCACATAATTGAAATCATAGCGAATACCAGCCTCAAGAATATGGCCGTTGCCATAATCAAATTCAGAGGTAAGGTAAGCCCCAAAATCGTAGCGGTCGTAATCGGGAATTAAACGTCTTACCCCAGTTGCCGGATCTGGAAAATTAACCTGATACCTGCCTAATAAACCAAAATTCAACTTATAGGAATCTGCTGCGTCATACTCTCCATCCAGGTTTAAGGTATGGGTTTGTAATTCCAGGTCCACTGCAGGCCTTTCCTCCCGATCTCCACGTCTGATATCAAACTCCAGGCGCTCGTTGTTTTGGTAGTCGTAGTTCAATGTTATTTTCCCAAAATTTCTAAAGCGCTTGTAAAAGTTTGTCTTAAAAAGCTGATGGTTCACTTCCTGTTTTGGTGGATTAATATCATAAGTAAACGGTTCTATGACCAATGGCTCATCAGAATTTATGGCCCGTACTAAATCTGAAACGCTTCCTGTGTGCGAAGCACGAAGAATAGCAATTTCACTATCCAGAAAACTATAAAAAACGCTAAAGCCGTACTCGAATTTGTTAAGCCCAGTGTTTATAGTAAAGCCGCCAGCTTGTAAACCCGTATTAGATAGGTTGTAATCCGGCGCTCTCAAATCGCCATGTTTTCTGTAGGACCCTTGAAGATTCACAAACCAGCCCTTATCAAAGCTTTTGTTTATGGACGAATTGATATTCCCACCCCAGCCATTAGTTTGCCCACCTATAGTGGTCTGTCCGTAGAGGGTATCCTTGCTGAGTACCCGTCTAGGATTGACTACTACCACCCCGCCAATAGCATCACCGCCAAAGGCCAAAGCACCAGAACCTTTGATGACCGAGATCTGCCCTGCAGATGTGAGATCTACGTTAGGAGCATGTTCGATACCCCATTCCTGGTCCTGAAGTCTTACTCCGTTGGTCATTATTAAGACCCGGTTACTGTGTAAGCCATTGATCATAGGCTTAGCGATGGTATTGCCTGTATTGATGGTAGTAACACCTTTTACTTCTTTTAAGGCCTCTCCTAAGCTTGCAGCACTGTAATTAAATAACTCCTTTTGCCTTAAGGTACTCTCTTGGGATGTTTTGGTAAATAATCTAGTTCCCTTTCCTTGAATGGTCACTATTTCAAGAGATTCGATATGGTGTTCCAAATAAATAGTCTTTTCAAGGTTTCCTTTCAAATCAATTGTAATAAACTTTGTTTCACAGGATAAGTGGGAGATAACCAGGTCTATTTTTCCAGCACATAAGTCTGTGATTTCAAAACGTCCGTTCATATCAGACACAACAGATTTGTTCTCTGATTTTAGGTAAATGAGGGCATCCGCAATAATGGTATTATCGTGAAAGTCTTTTATTGTTCCTTTAAAAGTGTACTGGCAATTCTGACCGTAAGTGTGTCCGAAAACGAACAACACAATGATCATCAAAAAAATTCTCATATCTATGTGCTTAGTGAATATTCAATTATCTGAATGCTACACTAAAGCAGGTGGGGCGCGAAGCTGCCTGAAGGAATTTTTGATATATGAAGTAAGACTTTGGTATCTGTTGGCGTACTCCTTAGTACATTGCTCATCAGATTCTTCTGAAGATAAGTCAGGAATAAGAAAATTAAAGGTAATGGTGTATTTGGATAAATCGCAAACAACATCCTCATCATGCAGGTGCTGTTCTCCAAAGTTATCGCAAACCTTGTGATGGTGGTCTGAAACAACATGGTTCAATTGCATAGCCAAAGGGAGTAGGAACAGTGCCAGAATGATTAGCGACATTCCTTTCAATAATATACTATGCCTTCCTGTTGTCTTCAATCTAAAAATTTTTTGAGCCCAAATCTTCTCAACATTTTCTTTTCAAAATTCCAGAAGAATTCAAACTGACCAAAAAGCCAGCCGAAAAACACCAATAAAATCTGGTAAAAAATAAGTCCAATGATAATAAACAAAACCCAATACAAGGCAGGATTTAAGTTTTCTTTAGTAATTCCCAATAGTTTAATCACGGGTCTGCCCACAAAAACAGAGGATGACCCCGTAATGGCAAATACCAAGAAAACCCTTATCATTTCCCATCTGTAGGTCAGTTCCCATTTTTTAGCAAGTAGTCTAAACAACAGGAGAGTTACTTTAAGACCAATTATAAGCAGTATGACAGTGCTCAGCAGAGTAAATACTAACGAATTGGTAAATAAAACTGCACTTAGTTTAAATGCCAGATAAACAAGCGATGCTAGGCCTAGTAAAGGGTAGATGAGCTGCCAGTTTTTTGTTATTTCCCAGTCTTTTTTAAACTTGTCCATTTTGCTCTTTCGGCTGCAAAATTACATTAAATTTCAAGAACAATCACAGGTAAGCACCGATGATGTTTCATTTGAGAATCGTTATAGTCATTACGGCGATATTCATTTAATTCAAAGGAGTAATGTGCAATGTCCTTATGGTCATTATTCTAAACCGACATCTAGGGGAGCATAGGTGTCAGGTAGCTCCCCCCTTTAATTAGTTTAATTCAAAAGGTTCTTCCGGATACTACTTGTCTCATTATCCTTAAGGTCACGCAGTGCCCAATATGAGATGTTTCAATTCGATTTGAATGGTGATAGCTGCTAACCCTTAGCAGATATAAAACTGCTTAGCCTGAATACTGATAAAAAAAAACCTTCGAATTTAGAAGGTTTTTTAGTTTTGTAAATAGGCGTTCTATTTCAACAATTCAATTATTTGCGATGCCAATTCGGTTCCGATTCTGTCCTGTGCTTCGCTTGTAGCTGCTCCAATGTGAGGAGTTAATGATACTTTCTGGTTCATCAAGACCTTTATGGCTGGCTTGGGTTCGTTTTCAAAGGTATCCAGACCGGCGAAAGCAAGCTTACCGCTTTCAAGTGCTGCAATCAGAGCCACTTCATCAATAACACCACCACGAGCGGCATTGATAATACCGGCTCCGTCCTTCATCTGATCAATTTCCCTTTTACCAATAACATAGTCTTTCTGTGCAGGGACATGAAGCGTGATGTAATCTGAATTCTTTAGCAACTCTTCCATGGAGACTGTTTCAATTGGGAACCCTAAGGAGCGACCATCGAAAAAGTCCAGCTTAATGGTAGCGTTTTCAATAAATTTATCTGTGGCCAGTACCTTCATCCCGGCACCTATTGCAATTTTTGCAACTTCCTGGCCAATGCGTCCAAAACCAATGATTCCAAGTGTTTTTCCTCTTAACTCACTTCCTTTTGCATAGTTTTTTTTCAAGTCCTTAAACCTGGAATCACCATCAAGAGGCATGTTCCGGTTAGCGTCGTACAAGTAACGAACGCTGCCATACAGGTGGGCAAAAACCAGTTCTGCCACGGAACTGGAAGAAGCAGCTGGGGTATTGATCACATGGATCCCCTTTTCTTTTGCATAGGACACATCTATGTTGTCCATTCCAACACCACCACGTCCAATGATTTTTAAATCAGGGCAACTGTCAATTAAATCCTTTCGAACTTTTGTTGCACTTCGTACCAGAAGTACATCAACCTCTTTTTCATTGATATAGTTGGCCAGCTGTTCCTGAGCAACTGTGGTAGTTTCAACTGTAAATCCTGCCTTTTCCAATGCATCGATACCACTTTGAGATATCCCGTCGTTTGCAAGTACTTTCATATGTTAAGATCTTAAATTAAGCTTTACGTTCTAGTTCACTCATTACTTCGACCAGGGCTTTTACACTGTCCAGGCTCAAAGCATTATACATGGATGCACGATAACCTCCAACACTTCTATGGCCGTTAAGCCCATTAATACCCGCCTCTTTCCACATGGCATCAAAAGTTTCTTTTAAGTTCTCATTTTCCAGAGTAAAGGTGGCGTTCATAGTCGATCGATCCTCTTTTACTGCATAGCCTTTAAAGAGCGGATTGAGATCTATCTCTGAGTAGATCAAAGCGGCTTTCTTATTGTTTTGTTCTTCAATAGCTTCAATACCGCCAAGATCTTTAAGCCATTGCAGTGTGAGCATAGAAACATAGACCGCAAAAACCGGAGGTGTATTGAACATACTGCCTTTACTAATGTGCACCTTGTAGTCCATCATCGAAGGTATTTTGCGTGATACTTTGCCAAGGATGTCCTCTTTAACCACAACAAGGGTAGTACCTGCAGGACCCATATTTTTCTGGGCACCAGCATAGATCAAATCAAATTTTGAGAAGTCCAGTTGACGTGAAAAAATATCACTGCTCATGTCACAGACCATAGGGATAGGGCTGTTTGGAAATTCCTTTATTTGGGTTCCAAAAATGGTATTGTTTGAAGTACAGTGAAAATAATCGTATTCGTCAGGTATTTCGTAACCTTTGGGAATGTAGTTGTAATTAGCACTTTTTGAGCTTGCTACCTCATAAATATCATCATAGATACGCGCTTCCTTGATCGCTTTATCACTCCAGGTTCCTGTATTGAGATAACCTGCTCGTTTCTCTAATAGGTTTAAGGCCACCATCAAAAATTGTGTGCTGGCCCCACCTTGAAGAAAAAGTGCTTTATAACCTTTTCCTTCCAAACCAAGCAACTCCAGAACCAGTGCTCTGGCTTGCTCCATTACATCGACGAAAGGTTTGCTTCGGTGAGATATTTCTAAGAGAGACAACCCATTATCAAAATCAATAACGGCTTCTGCCGCCTGTTTCATAACGGACTTTGGAAGAATACAGGGGCCTGCGCTAAAATTGTGTTTTTTAATCATACTGAAAAATTTTCGCTGTAAAGGTGCTAATTAATTGATTTGTTACTGTTATCAAAATGCTATTTTTTCGATCATATTGTCAACAGGAATTCAACAGTGTCAAGATCATCCGCGTAAGCACTTAAACCAGGACTTTGCGTTTCTCCAAATGGGATCTCAGATGTGATAAATCCCTCAGAGACCACACATTGGATATCTTCCGATAAATGGGTGATTTTAGCCTTTAGTTGTTCTTTGTTGTTGTAATACTCATAATTAAGCGAGGCAATGGGGGAGGAGAGTTGAGGGTCCTGTTTGAGGACCAGAAAACCGTTATCCAATATATCGTACTCGCTCATTAGATAAACCGCTTTATTATAGTCGTAATTATTGGCATACTTATGTTCATGAATAACCGGGTGCCATTTGTATATGGCATTGAAGAACAGGTTAAAGTCATAGTCTTCAGGGACATACAGTTTTGAGACATTTCTACACCCTAAACCATAATATCGGAAGATATCATCAGACAAAGCCTCTAAGGTCTCCAAAGATTCATTTCCTCTTAAAACCGCGACGGAATTTCTGTTTTTTCTGATAACATGAGGGTACTTGCTAAAATAGTATTCAAAGTACCTGGCAGTATTATTACTCCCAGTAGCAATAACAGCATCATAATTTTTCAGTTGCTCATTGGTAAACCTGATGAGATGCTCGAATCTTGGCTCTATTTTAAACAGGATATCACAAAGTGTTTTTAACAGAACATTGTCGTTTGAGGACTCCTTAATAAGGATCCTGTGCCCTGTGATGAGCACGCATAAAAAATCATGAAAACCAACCAGAGGAATATTACCGGCCATGATCACTGCAACTGATTTAGGTGGTTTTTCTTTGATCGTGTAATGATTTAGCCATTCGTTTAACGAGTTTTCATTAAGCAGTTTAGCCCACGAGCGGATACTATAAAGGACATTGGCCTCTGTGAACCAATTGTTGTGATGGTATGCCTTTTGGATTCCATTGGAGAGTAGGCTAAAATATTGATCCGCGGTTTGAGCCTGATCTAAATCCTGTTCATGCTGAAGGATGAACCGATGAAGTACATTACCCAATTTGGAAAAAGCGTTGATTCTGTCGTGTAGATTCATGCAGTATTTGCGTAAAATATACTGAGGTCGTATTTTTGCTTGACAAATTTACGCAAACGAAAAAGAAAAATAAGCATGGCAATTATTATCACGGACGAATGTATCAATTGTGGCGCTTGTGAACCGGAATGCCCAAATACAGCAATATATGAGGGTGCTGACGATTGGCGCTATAAAGACGGAACAAGTCTGACAGGCAAGGTGATTTTACCAAACGGTAAGGAGGTAGATTCCGATGAACCACAGATGCCTATCAGTGATGAAGTATACTACATTGCACCTGACAAGTGTACCGAATGTATGGGTTTTCATGAAGAGCCTCAATGTGCAGCGGTCTGCCCTGTTGATTGTTGTGTACCAGATGAAGACCACGTGGAATCTGAAGAGGAATTGCTTGCAAAACAGCGATTCATGCACCCCGAGGATTAATCCTTAGCCTTAAAAGTTTTCATCTCCTGAAGGGGCTCAAGCGAAGTGTATTCTGTCCAAACACTCGGATCGTAGGCTTTTAATTCCTGATAAGGTGTGTTTTCACTCTCGGAGAAACCATCAAAATAATCACGGTCTAGATCAGTATTGGCTACTATTAATAATTCCTGTTTGTTCCTGTTGCTGCCTTCAACAAGGAAACTAAACCCTACTTTGCGTTTTTCTTTACTGTTTTCAATAAATTTAATTGGTCTGTTGACATAAAAATAGGCACCGGTTTCCTCCTTTATGTATTTAGGCTGGTAAAAATCGCCTTCTTTACTGTAAATGATCGTTCCTTTTTTAAGGTTTTCTACAAACTTGATCCCTAGCAAAAATTTCAGATTGAGCTTATCTCCTCTTTTACCATCTGCATAGCTGTAATCTGCTTTCAAAACGGCAAAACTCTCATCTGCAATATAAAGGACACCTTC
Organism: uncultured Winogradskyella sp.; assembly: GCA_963966315.1. Taxonomy (GTDB): domain Bacteria; phylum Bacteroidota; class Bacteroidia; order Flavobacteriales; family Flavobacteriaceae; genus Winogradskyella_A. Next base: position 62,420 of record CAWZYX010000003.1, read on the forward strand.
AAATTTAGCCTTGGACCTACGGGGTTCGTAGCCAATTACATAAACCAGTTCACCATTAAAAACCGTAGCCTTTAAGAATTGGTAATCATACAAATTAGGATCCAGCAATCTTGTGATGGTGGTATTTTCATAGATCTGAGCGTTATGAAGGTGTTCATGACTTTGATCTTTTAGGTTAGAAGTATTGTATTCGTACTTACTCACAGATTCACCATTTGAAGCACCATTTAAGCTCAAGGAATCTTCAATTTTTAGAATCCCGGTTTTTAACTTGTAGGTTTTTGTGGTGTCCAGATAGGTGAGAAAAATCTCCTGTGCTCTATCCTGGATTTTATCTACGGAAACCGCATTTTTACTATCTACCAGCTTGGTTGCCTTTACCACATCCAGTTTAGCGTTTTCTTTGTTCCAAATCATCAGATCGGCCAGATAATCGGTAAAATCTATGGATTGACTCTCTTTGATAGCATCGGTTAAAGAGTCAAGACTTAAATTTACACCTGCCAACTCTTTTTTCTTAAAACCGGATGCTTTGTCTATTTCAAACTTCAGTGACTGAAATTGGTTGTATTCCGTTCCCCTGAAAAAAATTCTATAGGTCACTTCTTCACTTTGGTAGTTTTTGGAGAGCTGTTCATTAGCCATTCTTATGATCTCATTCGCATCCGGGACAGTATTCGAAACAAATACCGTATCCAGTTCATTGACTTGCTCCTCCAGAACAATAATGAAGCCAGATTCTTGTAATTGTTTATAAGTAACTTCTTTTGATTTAAACCCTAAACAGCTTATATGAAGAGTTTTATTAGTTTCATCTAAAGTGATGCTAAAATAGCCTTCTTCATTAGTGATCACGCCGGAGTTGGCATTGTTTTGAACTGCCGCAAAAATCACGGGATTATTTTCTGAGTCCAGGATTCGTGCCGTTACCTCCTGAGCGTTCATAAATGAGATAGAGGCTAAGGTCAGGAAAAATGCAATTTTTTTAATCATGATGTTGGATGGTTTCTAGTGTTACAACGACCAATTCTTAGTTTTGTAACACATGTGTAAAATAAAAATAGTAATTGAATTGAACGGCGTAATGAGATGGAATAAATACGTATCTTTGCCGACTGGAAAAAATTCGAAGTATACAGATCCTTAAACTGAATATATGAAAGCTGGTATAGTAGGTTTACCCAATGTAGGAAAATCGACCTTGTTCAATTGCCTGTCAAACGCTAAAGCTCAGAGTGCTAATTTTCCATTTTGCACCATTGAACCTAATATAGGAGTTGTAAATGTGCCTGATCAGCGCCTTGTGGAACTTGAGCAGCTTGTGCAACCGGAAAAGGTCGTCCCTGCCACTGTGGAGATTGTAGATATTGCCGGACTGGTAAAGGGTGCCAGTAAGGGAGAAGGGCTGGGAAATCAATTTCTGGCTAATATCAGAGAGACCGATGCCATACTCCATGTTCTAAGGTGCTTTGACAATGATAATGTTGTGCATGTCGATGGTAGTGTAGACCCCATAAGGGATAAGGAAACTATCGACATAGAACTTCAGCTAAAAGATCTGGAGACTGTAGAAAAAAAGATAGATAAGGTAGGAAGAGCGGCTAGAACAGGAGATAAAGAGGCGCAGGCAGAGGAGACTGTCTTGAGGAAAATTAAAACTTCTCTCGAGGCGGGTGTTTCTGTTCGGGCCATTGAATTTTCAGAGGAAGATGATCTGGCCTATGTAAAACCATTGCAGTTGATCACTGACAAACCGGTAATGTACGTATGCAATGTAGATGAAGGCTCAGCAACTACCGGAAATGCCTACGTAGATAAAGTAAAAGAAGCAGTGCGAAATGAAGATGCAGAGGTATTAATACTTGCTGTAGGAACAGAGGCTGATATTAACGAACTGGACGATTACGAGGAGCGTCAAATGTTCCTTGAAGATATAGGACTGGATGAGCCGGGATCGGCAAAACTGATCAGATCGGCCTATAGTTTATTGAAACAACAGACCTATTTTACTGCTGGTCCGAAAGAAGTAAGGGCCTGGACTGTAAAAATCGGAGCTACAGCGCCGGAAGCAGCCGGAGTCATTCATACGGATTTTGAAAAAGGCTTTATAAGAGCAGAAGTAATTTCGTTTAAGGATTACATCGATTATGGAAGCGAATCCAAGGTCAAAGAAGCAGGTAAAATGAGGGTTGAAGGAAAAAATTACATTGTTAAAGATGGAGATGTTATGCATTTCCTCTTTAATGTTTAAATTAAATCAATGATCCTGAGGTAGGCTCCTTAGATAAAGGCAGGAATTAAAGGCGAATGAGTCTAAAAACATCTTGATACATGGTGCTTCTTGCTGTTGACATTCCCGGTAATTTCTGTTGATTCAAACCTGGTCTGTTGGATTCATTTTTTTTACCGGCCATGGGTCTTAGATCATTGATTCTATCAACTTTTTATTGTTAATTACTTTGTAGAGGGAGTGTTTCATTTTTTGAAGCAAGACCTTATATTAGCTCCTATTCCTAATTTTTTTGCATATATGGCGCAACAAACCAATTATACCGAGGAAAATATTCGATCCCTTGACTGGAAGGAGCATATAAGAATGCGTCCGGGTATGTATATTGGAAAACTAGGTGATGGCTCATCACCAGACGATGGTATTTATATTCTCTTGAAGGAGGTGCTGGACAATTCGATTGACGAATTTGTGATGGGTGCAGGAAAAACCATCGAAATCTCTATTCAGGGAGATCGTGTGACGGTCAGAGATTACGGCAGGGGAATTCCTCTTGGAAAGGTGGTTGATGTGGTGTCAAAAATGAATACCGGTGGGAAGTACGATTCCAAGGCTTTCAAGAAATCAGTGGGTTTAAATGGGGTTGGTACAAAGGCTGTTAACGCTCTATCCACTTTTTTCAAGGTTGAATCCAACAGAGACGGAAAATCGGCTTCAGCAGAATTTGAAACAGGAAACTTAACCAATCAGGAACTCTTGGAAGACACTTCCAGACGCAAAGGAACCAAGGTCACCTTTGTGCCTGACGCAGGTATTTTCAAAAATTTCAAATATAGAAATGAATACATCGTAAAGATGATTAAGAACTATGTCTATCTTAACCCGGGATTAACGATAGTTTTTAATGGTGAAAAATACTTTAGTGAAAATGGCCTGAAAGATCTGTTAGCAGAAAACATCAACGAGCCAGATCAACTCTATCCTATTATTCATCTACGCGGAGAGGATATTGAAATAGCCATCACACACAGCAAAACCCAGTATTCTGAAGAGTATCATTCATTTGTCAACGGTCAGAATACTACGCAAGGAGGGACCCATCTGGCAGCCTTCAGGGAAGGGATTGTAAAAACGATCAGGGAATTTTTCGGTAAAAATTATGAGGCATCTGATATTCGAAAATCAATTGTATCGGCTATTGCAATAAAGGTGATGGAGCCGGTATTTGAAAGTCAGACCAAAACAAAGCTTGGCTCTACTGAAATGGGTGGTGACCACCCCACGGTAAGGACATTTATCAATGACTTTATAAAGAAGAACGTCGATAATTATTTACATAAAAATCCAACCACGGCAGAGCGACTGCAAAAAAAGATCCTTCAGGCAGAAAGAGAGCGCAAAGAGCTCTCAGGTATTCGGAAGCTGGCCAGGGATCGTGCCAAGAAAGCTAGTCTGCACAACAAAAAGTTAAGAGATTGCCGTGTTCATTTTGGAGATACCAAAAGCGAACGCAGTCTTGAGACCACCTTGTTTATTACAGAGGGTGATTCTGCCTCCGGAAGTATTACAAAGTCCAGGGATGTTAATACCCAGGCTGTTTTTAGCCTTAAAGGAAAACCACTGAATTCTTATGGACTTACCAAAAAAATCGTTTATGAAAATGAAGAATTCAATTTACTGCAGGCTGCATTGAATATAGAAGAATCATTAGAAGATTTGAGGTACAACAATGTGGTTATTGCAACTGATGCTGATGTTGATGGGATGCATATAAGACTTTTATTGATTACATTTTTTCTTCAATTCTTTCCCGAACTAATAAAAGAAGGTCATTTGTATATTCTCCAAACACCCTTGTTCCGGGTGAGAAATAAAAAAGAGACCATCTATTGTTATACGGAGGAGGAGCGAATTAAGGCAATTGAAAAATTGAAGCCCAAGCCTGAAATCACTCGTTTTAAAGGTCTGGGGGAAATTTCGCCAGATGAATTCAAACATTTCATTGGGGAAGACATGCGATTAGATCCGGTGATGATCGATAAGGAGATGTCTGTTGATGAATTACTATCATTTTATATGGGTAAGAACACCCCTACAAGACAGGAATTCATTATTGATAATCTAAAGGTAGAGTTAGATCTCATCGAAGAGTAAAGCTTATGCGTACGGATAACGGAGGGGTTCGAAACTTTATTATTTCGGTTTATTTTGTCCTTATTGTCATAGCGGTCCTGTTGGCAACAGTTTTCCAGAGTTTTGATGCTGTTTCGGACGGTTCACTGTATGTGTTCTTTGGGACTGTGGTGATTGCTGTTCTGGTCCATGCCATTGCCAGGTATTTTGAATACGATAGTGATGGACCAAAGCTCATCATAATCAATAGGGGGTTATTATTATCAGATTATTTCAATTACAGGGAACACAAGTTGGAAATAGATAAGCAAAGGCTGTTGGGCTTTCGAATAAAGCGCCTTTATATATACAACCAGCTGGTAATCTTATATGGCGATCGACATGATAAAAAACATAAGGCCAGATTTAATGTCACTCTGGTCAAGCGCAGAAAATTAAGGTACATCAGACAGTCTTTGAGTAAAATAATAAAAGAGAATAAAAAGTCTAAATAACCATTTATGTCAGAAGATTTAGAGGGATTGAGACCGGAAGAGAACGGGAATCAGGAGACCATTACCAAGGTAACCGGAATGTACAAGGATTGGTTTTTGGATTATGCTTCCTATGTTATTTTAGAGCGAGCGGTACCAGCAATTGAAGATGGGTTCAAACCTGTTCAGCGGCGGATCATGCACTCCATGAAAGATCTCGATGATGGCCGGTACAATAAGGTGGCCAATATTGTTGGTCACACCATGCAGTACCACCCTCATGGTGATGCCAGTATTGCCGATGCTATGGTGCAGATTGGCCAGAAAAACTTATTGATCGATACTCAGGGTAACTGGGGTAATATTCTAACGGGAGATAGTGCTGCAGCCTCCAGGTATATTGAAGCACGTCTTTCCAAATTTGCCCTCGACGTGCTCTATAATCCCAAAATTACCGAATGGCAGGCTTCTTACGACGGCAGAAGAAAAGAGCCCGTGAATTTACCTGTTCGTTTTCCGCTATTACTGGCACAGGGAGCCGAGGGCATTGCTGTGGGACTGTCTACAAAGATCCTTCCTCATAATTTCAATGAGCTTATTGATGCTTCTATCAGGCACTTAAGGGGCAAACGCTTTACCCTGGTCCCTGATTTTCCAACACAGGGAATTGCGGACGTGAGTAATTATAACGACGGCAACAGAGGAGGTAAGGTTCGGGTGAGAGCCAGAATTTCTCAGAAAGACAAGAATACACTCATCATTACCGAAATCCCTTATTCAACAACCACCTCCTCATTGATAGATTCAATTTTAAAGGCCAATGACAAAGGGAAGATTAAAATCAAAAAAATTGAAGATAATACAGCAGCAGAAGTAGAGATCCTGGTGCATTTGCCTTCGGGAATTTCCCCGGACAAAACAATTGATGCCTTGTACGCCTTTACCAACTGTGAGGTGTCTATATCCCCATTGGGTTGTGTGATAGAAGATAACAAGCCCTTGTTTATAGGCGTTTCCGAAATGCTGAGAAAGTCAACGGACAATACTGTTGAGCTACTTAGAAATGATCTGGAAATAAGATTAAAGGAATTGCAGGAACAATGGCATTTCGCTTCACTGGAACGCATTTTTATTGAAAACCGAATTTATCGTGATATTGAGGAGGAAGAAACCTGGGAAGGGGTCATAAATGCAATAGATGAGGGGTTAAAACCACACACCAAACACCTTTTACGGGATGTTTCCGAGGAGGACATCACCAGACTTACCGAGATCAGGATCAAGCGCATATCTAAGTTCGATATCGATAAAGCAAAGCAACGCATTGAAGCGCTAGACCAGCAGATAGATGAAGTTAAACATCATCTGGCTCACTTGATTGATTTTAGTGTTGCCTATTTTGAGAGGCTCAAGAAGGAATACGGGGAAGGTAAAGAACGGCAAACGGAAATCCGTGTATTTGATGATGTTGATGCAACCAAAGTCGTGATAAGAAATACAAAGCTTTACGTGAACAGGACCGAAGGATTTGTCGGTACAGGTATGCGTCGGGAAGAATACGTTTGTGATTGCAGCGATATTGACGACATTATCGTTTTTACTGAAGAAGGAAAAATGATGGTCACCAAGGTGGAAACCAAAACATTTATTGGAAAGAACATCATACATGTTGCGGTATTTAAGAAAAAGGACAGTAGGACCATCTATAATATGATCTACAGAGACGGAAAGAGTGGTCCTTCTTATATCAAGCGATTTTCAGTGACAAGTATCACGAGGGATCGTGAATATGATCTTACAAATGGTACCAAATCGTCGAAGGTGCTTTATTTTTCAGCGAATCCAAACGGAGAAGCGGAGATCATCACCGTCCTTTTAAGACAGGTTGGAAGTATTAAAAAACTGAAGTGGGATCTGGATTTCGCAGATATTCTTATCAAAGGCAGAGGTTCCAAAGGAAACCTTGTCACCAAGTATACGGTTAAACGTATAGAGTTGAAGGAAAAGGGGGATTCAACATTAAAGCCCAGAAAGATTTGGTTCGACGATTCCGTGCAGCGATTAAATGTAGATGGACGTGGGGAATTAATAGGTGAATTCAGAGGAGAAGACCGTCTACTGATCATTACCCAGGCTGGAATTGCTAAGACCATCGTTCCTGAGCTCACCACTCATTTTGACAGAGACATGATTGTACTTGAAAAATGGACTCCTAAGAAGCCAATATCGGCTATATATTACGATGGTACTAAGGAACGCTATTTTGTTAAACGTTTTTTAATAGAAAACGAAGGAAAAGAGGAGAGTTTTATCACTGACCATCCAGACACACAGTTGGAAATTGTCTCAACAGACTGGCGACCTGTTGCAGAGGTAGAGTTTAAAAAAGAGCGCGGTAAAGATCGCAGACCTAATTTGACGGTTGATATTGAAGATTTTATCTCAATTAAAGGAATAACAGCTCAAGGCAACCAGCTAACCAAAGAAAAGGTCAACCAGATCAGTCTAATGGACCCTTTACCCTTTGACCCTCCTAAGGAAATACCTGCAAACGATATGGATGTCATAGACGCCACCGACGCCGAAGACGAATCCGTTGTTACTAAAAACAAGGAGGATAACAGGAGTGGTAATAGTCAGGCCACTTTATTCTGACCCCTGATCGGGTTGTTTTTTGGGGTTTGCTCTTTTTCTGATCTTATGATTGAGGAATTCTATACTCAGAGAAAAGGTAATGGCGAAATAAAGATATCCCTTAGGAATGGCTCCTACAGATTGTCCGAAAATAACTGTATGGGACAGGTGTGCTGCCTCTGTGATGAGCATAAAACCAATAAGTATTAAAAATGCAAGGCCAAGAACCTGCATGCTCGGATGCGCTTCAATGAATTCCCGTATTGAATTGGCGAAGGCAATCATAATCACAATGGAAATAACTACTGCAATGATCATTAGAACCAGGGTATAGGTATCATTAGGGTGCAAGCCATTTGTCATTCCTACAGCAGTAAGTATGGAATCGATTGAGAAAATAAAGTCAATTATGAGAATCTGACTTATGGCGTGCTTCAATGTTTTAATGCCTTTGGCTTTTATTTGTTCAGCATCGTGTTTGGGGGTTTCAACTTTGTCCTTTATTTCACTAGTGCTTTTATAAATTAAAAATAATCCTCCCCCCAGAAGTATCAGAGCCTGCCAACTGATGGCTGCTTCAAGCCATGATGTATTTACAGTGTAGAAAGGATCTTTGAGTCCAACCAGGAAGGAAACAAAAAACAAAAGAATGATACGCTGTACCATAGCGAGTAAAAGGCCTATGTTGGTTGCCTTCCCTCTTTGACTGCTGGGTAGTTTATTAGCTGCAATCGAAATAAATACAATATTATCTATGCCCAGTACTATTTCGAGAATGGTAAGGGTAAGCAGGGCCATTATGGCATCTGTTGAGAGCAGAAAATCAATCATTCTTTGAGTTTTATGGCAGTACCTTTTTCTACTCTTGGTGCTTTATTGGATTCTTTCACTGCGAGCTGATATTCAAAGGTATAAGATGTATCAGTGGTTGTTAAGATTTTCATGTGTATGGCCTTTTCTTCAGCCATGTTTTTTGGGTGGAGTTTTTTGAGAACAAATTCACAATCGTTGATCCATCGAATACTTGAGGAATCAACCGATCCATCCATATAATCAATATTGTGCGTCTCTGTTCTTTTAAAAGATGATACTTGCTCTTTACCATCAACAATGTACGTAAACAGATAGCTTCCGGTATGATGGCTTTTGCAATTGCGCTCCACCTGATAACAGGAAAAGACGCTTATTAACAAGGCGGCGATCAATAATCTTCTTATAAATATACTCATGGAGTAAAAATACAGATAATCGCCATTAATTCTCAAAGCTTTTGAAGGAACCATCTTTGTAAAAAATGACTATTCGTTCGATTTCTGTGGATGCCTTGTTGAAGATCTGCTTATTATGACCTACAGAAGATTCATTTTCAATCACTGGTTGTTCTTCGGGAGGGAAGTTTCCTTTCCCATTTAATAACCAGTACATGTTAACATCGGGGTAAGCCTTCAGAACTTTCATAACAAAATCAAGACTTGGTTTATTTCGACCAGATAGTACATGTGAAATACTGGAACGCTGAACACCTATTTTTTCAGCAAAGCTGGAAGCATTTTCATCATAGTAGCGCATGATCTTTTGTAGTCGTTTAGCAAATTCAGTATTGTTTACCATTGTAAACTATGCTTAGTTATATTGAATATCAAAAATAGTCAAAAGCCTGATAAATTTTATAGATAAGTATTAAATATTTTTAAAAATATATAAAGTTTTAATTAATATTAAAATATATAAAATATTGATATATAGTATTATATAATTAATATTTTAAATGCATTGAAAATCTTTCAGTGAGCTGTGTGGTTAGCGGTATTTTTGTACACAAATGTTAACTATTTACGAGGTGAAGTCCCCATCCAGTGTTTACATATGTAACTTACTGATTGTTTACTTTTGTACATTCAATGGAAGTGGAGCAAGTGACGTTTAAGGACTATTCTAATTTTAAGGAACATAGTTTAAGTGGTAGATATATCAACCTTGATCATATATTACCCTTGATAAAACATCACTCGGGCGATATACCGGCCACAGAAATAGGAGCCTCTGTCAAAAATCTACCAATCATCAAACTTGAATTCGGCAGTGGTAAGACCCGGGTTATGATGTGGTCACAGATGCACGGCAATGAATCTACTACGACCAAAGCACTGTTTGACCTGATCAATTATATCCTAGCGCATAAGAATGATTTCAAGGATCTAAGCTTTCTCATCATACCAGTTCTGAATCCTGATGGAGCAAAAGCTTACACTAGATTCAATGGTAATAATATTGATTTGAACAGGGATGCACAGGATAAAGGTGAGCCTGAAACTCGGGCATTATTTCATGCCTTTAACGATTTTAAGCCACATTATTGCTTTAATCTTCATGGTCAGAGAACCATTTTTGGGGTGGGAGATACCGATATACCTGCAACCTTATCGTTTCTGGCGCCTGCACAGGATCAGCAACGAAGTATTAGTCCCAATAGAAGGCAATCTATGGCTATTATTGGAGGGGTTATAAGGGGCTTGAGATCAGAATTAAAGGGTGGAATTGGGTTATACGATGATGCATTTAATATCAATTGTACTGGTGATACCTTTCAATCTCTGGGCATACCAACCATTTTATTTGAAGCAGGACACTTTCCTAATGACTATGAAAGAGAAACAACGCGTTTTTTTGTTTTTAAAGCTCTAAAACTGGCTTTAGACCAAATTTTAAAAGGAGTGGAGCTGGACATTCTGGAGTATGAAAACACTCCGTTTAATAAAAAATCATTTTTAGATGTCATCATCAGAAATACCCGAACTTCCGAAGGAGAAATCATGGATGTTGGAATTCAATTCAAGGAGGTATTAGTAAACGACCGTATTGATTTTATTCCAGTGGTGGATCAACTAGGATCTTTAGACCATTTATTTGCTCATCGCGAAATAAACGCGGGATATAATGAGCTTAATTGGCCTTTAAATCGGACACCAGAAGTGGGTGACGAAATCGTTTTCGTTTTGCTGAAAAATGAAAAAATATTGATAAAAGTCTAATTTTCGCTAATGTAAGTGTATTATTGATAATAAAATTCTATTATTTTTGCATATAGTTTAAAGATATAAAACATGGCGAAGTTTAAGTTAGATGAAATAGACCACCAGATTTTGGATATGTTAATAGATAATACGCGCATTCCCTTTACAGATATCGCTAAAAAATTGCTCATTTCTGCGGGTACCGTACATGTCCGGGTCAAAAAAATGGAAGAAGCAGGGATTATTCAGGGCTCGTCCTTAACCTTGGACTACAAAAAACTGGGATATTCATTTATTGCCTATGTTGGTGTTTTTTTGCAAAATACTTCACAAACAAAATTTGTACTCGAACGTATCAATCAAATTCCCTATGTTACTGTTGCCCACATAACTACTGGGAAGTTCAATGTTTTTTGTAAAATCAGGGCCAGAAACACCATGCATGCGAAGGAGGTTATTTTTATGCTTGATGATATAGATGGGGTTTACAGAACTGAAACGATGATTTCTTTGGAAGAAAGTATCAATGATAAGAAAAGACTAATGCACACCATCTTCAATGAATTGTAACATGTTATAATGCCGATAATTAAAACTCTGGGTTCCCACCCGGAGTTTTTTATGTTGTAAAACTTTCTTCATAGAATCGGAAGGCCTTCTTAATCAGGGAGCTTTCTACAACACAATCTATTTCGGGGACTCCCAGCTCTTTAAGAAGGGCAAATTTTACCTCACCATGACTATTCTTCTTGTCGTGTTTCAGTAATTCTATAATTTCCTGTATATCCCGATCCATAAAAACAACATTGGGGTAATGAGCATTAATACGGTTTTTGATGTCCTGCAAATCATCTTCGGATAGATCGTTCAATTGGTTGGATAAATAGGATTCAAGGATCATACCAATAGCAATGGCTTCCCCGTGAAGAAGCTTTTGTTTTCCATGTGTTTCCAGATGATAACTCTCTATGGCATGACCCAATGTATGACCAAAATTCAGGGCTTTTCTTATATTTTTTTCTTCAGGGTCTTCCTTTACGATCAGATTCTTTATTTGAATAGATTCCTTGATCAACTGTTCGTAGTTGCTCCATGAAATATCATGGACGTTTTTTAATTTATTCCAGTAGTTACGACTTGAAATCAATCCATGCTTTAACATTTCAGCCCATCCTGAGCGTATGTGTTCAGTTGGAAGGGTTTCAAGATACCGGATATCTATCAATACCATTTCACCGTTAGAAATTACGCCTATTTGGTTTTTTAATGTACCTAAATCGATTCCGGTTTTACCTCCTACAGAAGCATCTACCATAGAGAGTAAACTGGTAGGTACATTGATATATTCAACACCTCTTTTATAAGTGCATGCAACAAATCCACCTAGGTCGGTAACCACTCCACCTCCTAAATTGATGATCAGACATTTTCTATCAGCACCCATTTCGGAGAGATCCAGCCAGATCTGATGACAGGTTTTAATGTTTTTGTGTTCCTCACCTGGAGGGAATTCAAGGACCTCTAATTGTTCTGAGTCAATTGCTGCTTCATTCAGAAAAAGAGGGAGGCAGTGATGGTGTGTGTTGGAATCAACAATAACGATCACTTTTGAAAAGTTAGAGAGCCTGAGGTGATTGTTTAATTGCCTATAGGCTTCATTGCCAAAATGTATATAAGAATCTATTGATTGAGAGGCTTTCATAAAGAAGTAGTAATAGGGTGTGAAATTAAGGAGTTTTTTAAAAAAGTATCAACCCTTTAAAATATATTTGTAATACAACTTTTCTACTACCAAAAATGAAATTATTTGATAATACTCAAGTGGCTTTTTCTCTAAAGTCCGATTCAGATCTCGAAAGAGCGTATTTTTTGTTTAAAATGATTTCGAGTCAGCCCCTTGTTCGCATTGGAACAGCGGCTACCAATTTTGCTCTAAAGGCCAATTTACCGGTTGAAGGTTTGATTAGGTCTACTGTTTTTGATCACTTCTGCGGCGGAATAAACGAAGAAGATTGTCTTTCGGTCATTGAGAGTCTTTACACTACAGGCGTTAGCTCAGTACTAGATTATTCCGTTGAGGGTAAGGAAACTGAAGAGCAATTCGATAGCGCTATGAACAAAGTACTTAAGATAATAGGTTTTTGTAAGGAAAAGGAGGCAATGCCTATAGTGGTGTTCAAGCCTACAGGTTTTGGTAGGTTTGCGTTGTATGAAAAACAAAGTGCCAACGAAGTGCTCTCAGAAGAAGAAAAGGATGAATGGGATCGTGTAGTTGCTCGGTTTGACAAAGTATGTTTGGTTGCTAAACAGCACGACGTAGAAGTGTTGATCGATGCTGAGGAAAGCTGGATGCAGGATGCTGCCGATATGTTGGTTGAAAATATGATGCGACGATACAACAAAGAAAAGCCGGTAGTCTACAACACTTTACAGTGTTATAGATGGGATCGACTTGATTATTTAAAGAATCTTCATAAAAGAGCGAAGGAAGAAGGTTTTTTCGTCGGATTAAAAATAGTTCGTGGTGCTTACATGGAAAAAGAACGCCTTCGTGCAGAAGAGAATGGTTACGTTTCTCCTATCTGCGAATCTAAGCAGGCCACTGACGAGTGCTTTAATGACTGTATGATCTATATTCTAAGAAATATTGAAGACATGAGCATTTTTATTGGTTCTCACAATGAGCAGAGTTCCTATTTGGCAATGGACCTGATGGAAGAACTGGGAATTGATAAGAAAGACAATCGGGTCTGGTTTGGCCAATTGTACGGAATGAGTGACCACATTAGCTTTAATCTATCAAAAGAAGGATACAATGTTGCTAAATACATTCCCTTTGGCCCTGTAAAGGATGTGATGCCCTATCTAATAAGACGTGCCGAAGAGAACACATCAGTGGCTGGACAAACGAACAGAGAGCTGGAACTTATCAAAAAAGAACGACAAAGGAGAAAGGTTTAAAAATCCTTAGGGTTGTTTTTGGGTAAGTAGCTCGATAAGATCTGAAAAAGAAACAGCTTTATTTTGATCTAGAAATAGCAATGCCATCTGATCTACTAATTTTTCAGCTTTTGGATCGAGTTCATTCCCGGGTATAACTTTAATCTGTTTATTTGGTGTGTCCCGAGCGGTTTCCTTTGACTCGTATAGCTGCTCAGATAGTTTTTCCCAGGGCTCCCGTGTTTGGGTGAGCCTTATTAGCTCGTTAAACTCAACATCTCCATTCAGAACCAACATAAGCCTGGCAAGCTCAATTATTTCTGTTTGTTCTACTGAATTAAAGACAATGATATCTCGGTGATTTGAGGCTACTGGTGCGCTCCATATAAAATTTGCGGCATCTTCTTCCGTGATGAAATAACGACACATTTTGGCATTTGTAATGTGCAATGGTTGTTTTTGAGTTAATGCTTTTGAGAAGGTCTCTACCACAGATCCACTTGAACCCAGCACATTTCCAAACCTAAGGATATTGACTTTCAAATTTCCGTTGCAAGGAGTGTTAAGAACATAAGACTCTCCGATGAATTTTGTGATGCCCATGATACAAGCAGGATTAACCGCTTTATCTGTAGAAATGAAGTTAAAATGAGTGCAGTGGAAGCGGTTAGATACTTCAAGAAGGTTTTTAGTGCCCAGAACATTGGTTTTGAAAGCTTCGTGGCCGTTTATCTCCATAAGACCTGCATGCTTACAAGCGGCCAGATGAAAAACAATATCTGGTCGATGTGTCTTGAATAGCTCTGTAAGTCGTTCTTTATCCCTAACATCAGCTATGAAGTAGCCTATGTTGCGATTACCTTGTATTTCTTTAAGCTTTTGTTTAAGGTAGTAGATGGCTAGTTCTGAATGATCGACAAGAATTAGTTTTTTGCAATAATGCAAAGTTGCAAGGGATGATAGCTGTGAGCCTATACTTCCTCCTGCTCCAGTAATAACTATTGTTTTATTTCTATAATAATCTTTAACTTCAATTGGAGTGAAGCAATCATATTTTATGATGGACCTGGTTGTAAAGTTAGAGTACACTTGATCCGTCATGCTTCCATTCTTCCAAGCCCCAAATTTTGGAAGGACCTTGATTTGTAGTCCCTTTGATTCAAGTTTTCTCAGGTCATTAATACAGGTTTTGAAATTACCAGAAGGCGTGAGCACCACGACTTCCATAAGACCTTGCTCATTAATGAACTCTGAGGTCAACTTGCTAAAAGTTAAGGCCTGATCATAATCTGCGAGCCGGTATTGAAGGTCTGTGCCAAATAACAGATGATAGTTTGCTAATGCAGTTGGTTCTCTATTAATTAAAAAGCCGAAAAGCTGAAGGCTCCTCTCGGAGTTAATATATAGGAGTTGATTTGACATTAATTTCGCAGCTGTTTGTAAAGATACTATTCTACACCAATTGTTGTGTTACCAGATCGGCTATTTCCTCTAGTTCGAATGTTGTAAGATGCGTACCACTGGGTAAACAAAGTCCTCGGGTAAAAAGGTCCTCAGAGACACCGTTCAAATATTTATGACAGCCCTTGTAAAGGGGTTGTTTGTGGATAGGTGTCCATAAGTTTCTGCATTCGATACCTTTTTGTCGCAGCGCTTCAAATACCTTTTCTTTTGTGTCCGTTGAATTAAAAAGAAAACAACTTAACCATCTATTGGATCTTGCTGCACCCCATTCTTTTTGGTAATCTACTCCAAAACTCGGGGTTTCGTCATAAAACCGCTGTTTGTAAAAATCAAAAACTCTTCTTCTTTCTTCTACAAAAAAATCTAACTGCTGCATTTGGGCCAGGCCTATACCAGCAAGAATATTTGAAAAGCTGTAATTGTAACCTAATTCTTCATGCCAGTAGTATGCCTTATCAGACTTTGCTTGCTGGGCAAGGTAATTGGCCTTATCCAGAATGTTTGGGTGCTTTGAGATTAAAGCACCACCACCAGATGTGGTAATGATCTTATTTGTATTGAATGAAAAGACACCTGCCTCGGTCAGTGTTCCACATTTCATATGTTTATAAGTACTCCCCAAGGCTTCTGCACTGTCTTCGATTATTGGTATGTTATAGTTATCAGTCAAACGGATTATTCGCTCATAATCGCAAGGCATCCCATAAAGATCTACCGTGATTAGGGCTTTGGGTTTTATCCCTTTCTTTTGCAAATCCATCAGGGCCTCCTCCAGAAGATCAGGACACATATTCCAGCTGTGGGGTTCACTGTCAATAAAAACCGGGATGGCATTTAAATATAAAATACAATTAGCTGTTGCTATAAAGCTGTTAGACTGACAAATAACATAATCCCCCTCGCTAACTCCCATTGTTTTTAGCGCCAGGTGCAGAGCAGAGGTACCTGTATTGGTTAAGGCGATTTGCTGTTTTTGAACGTTAATATAATTAGAAAGTACTTTTTTAAAGCCATCAATATTAGGGCCAAAGGAAGACACATGATTGGTGCGGATAGCCTCTTGTATGTAGGGTAGTTCGGTACCTAAAAGATGAGGAGGGGAGAGCCAAATCCTAAAAGTCATCTCTATTTTATATTTAGGTTTTTTAGAATGGCCTGCTCGTCGCAATTAAAAACAGATAAAATAACCTGCCGTTCCTTATACGTGTTTTCAATATAGTAGGTGTTGCAACTGTCTTTGTCAATTATACTCTTTGAAAAGTCAACAGTTCCGTATTTGATCAACTGAATAACAGTTATGCTGTCCAGATCATAGCTAATACTATTTTCTTTTGCCTGTTCTGTGAATACCAGTGGCTTTGAACTAATATTTTTAGTGGTACGTGCATTTGGACCGTAATCGCAGGAGGCGTTTTTACCGCTAAGGATAAAAGCCAGAATGATTAGCCCTACTGCAAAACCACCTAGGTAATAACCTAAACGGTGAATGAATTTCATCGGACAAAGATTAAAAAATCAATAAATTGGCATCACTAAAATCCAAACCAAACCAATCGGCGACCGATTTGCTTGTTAAAATGCCGTGGTAAAAATACAACCCATTTTTTAAACCTTTGTCGAATCGAAGCGCATGTTCAATACCCCCACTTTCTGCAATTTGGATAAGATATGGGGTGAAAATATTACTGATTGAGACCGATGAAGATCGTGCATAACGAGCGGGAATATTAGGCACACCGTAATGAATGACACCGTATTTCTCAAAGGTAGGATGGTCGTGAGTGGTCACTTCAGAGGTTTCAAAGCACCCACCCATATCGATGCTTACGTCAATTATCACAGCTCCTGGTTTCATATGTTCCACCATTGTAGTGGTAACAACAACCGGAGATCGATTACTGCCTCTTACTGCTCCAATCGCGACATCGCAACGCTGCAAGGATTTTAATAGATTCTTAGGTTGCATTGTAGAGGTATAGACTGACCTTCCTAAAGAGGCCTGAAGTCTTCTTAGTTTGGTAATGGAGTTATCAAACACTTTGACATTGGCACCAAGTCCAAGCGCTCTTCTCGCAGCAAATTCACCAACTGTTCCTGCTCCAATAATGACTACTTCCGTGGGTGGTACTCCACTGATATTACCCATCATAATACCATTACCACCATTGACATTAGACATAAGCTCTGAGGCAATCAAAATAGATGCTGTTCCGGCTATTTCACTTAAGGCACGTACTGCAGGATAAGCCCCATCTTCATCTTTGATAAATTCGAAAGCCAGTGCCGTAACTCGTTTTTTAGCCAAAGCCTCAAAATACGCTTTACTTTGGGTCTTTAACTGCAAGGCCGAAATGATGAGTGCCTGTGGGCTTAAGATCTCGATTTCGTCCAGTGAAGGAGGCTCTACCTTCAAAACGATAGGACAACCATAAACTTTGGTTCGGTCTTTACTAATTTCCGCACCTGCTTCGCTGTAATCATTATCTGTGTAGTTGGCGCCTAGGCCTGCTTTACTCTCAATAAGAATTCTGTGCCCGTTGGCACTCAATGCAGAGACCGCATCCGGTGTTAAACAGACGCGCTTTTCCTGAAAATGATTCTCTTTCGGAATCCCAATAAATAATTCCCCCTTTCTTTTTAGTACTTCCAAGGTTTCCTCCTGGGGTAAAAGCTGGGCCTTGGTGAAAGGAGTCTGTGGTTGGCTCATAAGATTACTGATTGATTAAAGTTAGTAATTTTTGTGGGTATAAAGGCTATTTTTTTGGATAAAAAGAGGCTATTTAGGACAGCTAATGTCAACAAATAATTCGGTTAGTTGTATTATTTTTGTTGTAAACCGCCCCTCATATGAATCCTAAGTTTTCCAGTCCTGTTTGGGTAATTATACTTGCCACAGTTGTAATTATAGGTTTTCGAATAGTTCATAATATTCCACGAGAAATTGAAGTATTAGATCTTTATTTTTTTCAAATCGATGATTTTGGCTTTGCAGATGTTTCTACATTTATTTGGTTCCTTAGTTTTAAGGTTATTTTGATCTTTATTCTTTTATTCTGGTTTTTTAGTTGTGCTTATTGGTGGAGATTAGTTTTAATTGTACCATTAGCTATTGAGTTGTTTAAATTATATGAGATGCTCGATGTCAATACTTTGATAATGGACGAAACAAATCATATTTATAGTTTACCTCTTACACTTTCAATCGGGATACTACTTGGGATCTTCTTATGGAAGGATTATCGAATCCGATATACTCAGGTGCTTCTGAAAGACCTTGATCAAGAAATCGATGATTTGATTGAAGAATCTTACGTCGAAACAGAGTTAGAGAGTTTCCTTGAAAAATTTAATGCCCTAAAAAAGGAAAAGTCGACTCTTTCAAAAGATGAATATATGTCTAAATTACTTCTGCTTAAAAAAGATATTGGAGCTATTTAATTAAATAATTTCCTATAATGAAATCACCTTTTAGATCCGGCAAATCGGATATATTTATAATCGTGAGTATATTTACGTTGCCTTTTTTATTTTTCCTATATACTCTCATTCCAGAACTTGAACGCTGGTCCGTTTTGTCATATGAAATAGATTTTTTTGTACTAGTTGATATGCAAGGAGCTGTCTATTGTTTTGCTTTGCGACTCCTTACTTTGGGTTTGCTGTCATTATGGTATATGTCCTGCCGGTACAAATGGTATAAATTGATATTACTACTGATCTTGCATGAGTTGTTTTATATTGGAGGAATTGCTCTAGAAATAATTGGTTACAATATCGATGTAGATTTACTTGATCTTATTTACCAAATTCTCAGTACAGTTGTGCTTTTCGGTTTGTACTATCCAATCATCAATAAAGCGCGACGATGGTTCTTAGTTAGAGAAGATCGAAAAAACAAGTTTTATCAAAATCTTCAGGAAGAGATCAACACCCAAATCAAAGCCAATACTAAATTAAGCCTAAGACGAAGTAGGCAAATTGAAAAGGAGCTGGCTGCATTAAGAGCCAATAAAACAAATCTGGATAAACGGATTTACTTAAAAGAATTGATAAAACTAAGAGAGTCCTGTTGATTCAACAAGCCATTATTGTGCATTAAAAACCTATGTTATGAGACAAATGACTTATGTTCGATTTTACACATACCCAAGCTAAACCAACTAGGGAATAAATGTCCTAGGAACGAATGATACTCTAAAAGATCTAGAAATCAATCCGTCTTTTCCTTTAATGCGGAATCAATTTCTCTCAAAATGTCTTTTAGTAAGTCTTCCTTTTGCTCCAAAAGTTTAGAGTCCACCTCTTTTTGAATAATTTTCTGCACCTCAAAATCCGATATCTCGGTGCGTTGTACAGGTTCCGTGACAAACATTTCTCCTTCTCCGGTGATCAACCAGACCAAATTAATTTTGGGATATTTTTTGGCGATACGCTCAATCACGTCGCTGCCGACGGAAGCATTGTTTTTTTCCATGCGAAGAATGTATCCATTGGCCGTGCCAATAGATAAATCGAACTGACGCGCGCTCATTCCCATCTCCGAGATGAAGTGAATGATTCTGTTAATTGTTTTACTCATTATAATAGCAAGATAAAAGTTGTTGTAGGGTAAAATTAATGAAAACTTTAGAATTCTTTCTATTGTTTAAGCGTTTCTCTGTTTTCAATTAGCATCTTAAGTAGTAATTCCTGTTTTTTGCGTTGTTTCTTTGTCGTTTTTTTTATCTGATAGTGTGCGGGTCTACCAATGAGCAGCTCATTTTCAACATCAAAAATAAATTCACTGATATCGTTATAGTTTCCTGCCATTGTCACTTTAACAGTCTGTATTTTTTCGCTATTTGTATAGAAGATATGCGGTGCCATAAATTCACGCAATTCTAAATTTGAATTGTTCACATACTTTGTTAACTGAAATAAAAGATTATTTTGGGTGCTGTCGTAGCTCAAAGTAACCTGATTTAAAATAGAGTTTAAATCCATTTGACGTTTCTGTTCAACATGCAAACTGTCTCTTTGTTGAATGATTAAATCCAAAAGTTGTTGAGATTCCTTAAAATCCTTTCTAAGCTGTAGAGTTTTGGAAAATGCTAAACCATAAGACAAGAATCCGAGGACTAGTACAATCAGTATTGAGTGAATAGGTTTTTTAAGCTTATTCATTCCATTTTATTTTAAACTTAAAAAGCACTTGTTCGTTTTCTGATCTCACAAGATTTTCAATAAATATGTGGTCTATAAATTCAAGTTCTTCCAGGGTTCTTATCCATTCCGATAATGATTTGGCATTATGTGCCTGCCCCGATATCAGCGAAACATTAGTTTCGTATTCTATTTGTTCACCCTCCTCGACAAGGCCCTTTATTGGTTGATAGCTTAGTTGGTCCAAGACTATAGATACAGGTTTGGTTTTTATTATTTCATTCAGGTAGTAAGAGCTGTAAGACTTGGCACTAAGGGCATTGGCGATAAATGCGGCTTTCTTCTCATTAATTTCGGATAATGCCTTAATTTTTTGGGATAAGTAGATTTTCTCTACTGGAGAATGACTAAATTTTGAAGTCTCAGAGAAATAATAACTGTAGAATAAAAAGTTTACTAGAAGTGCAATTAAGACTAGAAATAAGCCGGTGTACAGGATTATTTTAGAATAAGTGGTATTTAGATAGATATTGCGCATTGAGGCCTCCATTAATCCGTAATTCTTTAAGATGAAGTTGGAATCGGCTTCATAACTAAGAGCTCCACCAAATGCCAATAGCTGATTGTTCTTTAGTTCAAGATCTTTAAAGCTGTAAGACTGTTCGGAATAGCTAATTTGTTTGTGTATTTCTAGCTCGCCAGTGTCGCCAAATGATATTTGACAACCAGGAACATGAAAAGTAGTACCGGAAGACAGCTGCTTAAGAATGTAAATGATCTGAGGCCCTAAAAACACTTCAATGATATTGCTTGTTCTCACATTGAGAGCGGCTATGGTTGAATCGAAGGCAGACTTTTTACAAATGGAGATGATGTGGTTTTGTTCTAGAGATAAACAGTTATAGTAGATAGTTTCGAGCTTAACTCCGGGAAAAGCTTCACTTACCAAATCTTCCGTATGATGCTTTTCGCTCACAATAGATTTGGTAATAACAGTGTCAGTATTAAAAATGAGTTTATAGTGTTTATTAGAGATGTCTGACTCTTCAATGTGCTCCATATCATACGAAACCACCTCTTCTAACTCAATCGCTCCTTTTGTTTTATTTAGTTTCAACAGGGTTATATAGTCTGAGCCATTTATGGTGCCTACCTCAATGGCGCTGAGGGTGTGGCCATAGATGAGCTGTTGTATTTTGTGCGCTAGTTTCAATTGTAAACTGTCGGTTTAATAAGAACAGTAAGTTTTGATTTGCGGCCTTCGCGTACCTGACGACTGAACAAGTACTTAATTATGGGAACCCTGGCTAAAAATGGAACTCCCGAGCCTGATTTGTTCAGGTAGTCCTCATCTAGTCCTCCAAGGATAACAATATCCTGATCTCTCATTCTAATAATGGAATTAAATTCTCTAGAATTAATATCAGGAGGAGCATTGTCATCAATCCTTGAACCAAAACTTGATTGTATAACCGAAATATCTAAGGTTATTTCACCATCACCGGCAACCAGTGGTTTGATGGTAAGACCTAATTCTGCATCAACCGGAAGATAATTAGTGATCTCATTGGTTTGAGGGTTATCCGATCCAATTATATTTCGTTCAGTTACGGCGTAATAGGAGGTCTGGCCATTAGAAAAATAAGCTCTATGCCCATTAAGGGTTGTGATTTTTGGGGTGGATTTTACCTTTAAATCTCCATTAGCTTCCATGGCTTTTACAGTTGCATAAAAATTTGGTACTACTTGGCCAATATTAAAGGATCCGAATCCGTCAAACCCACCAATGATTTTATTAATGGTCTCAGCGCCCAGGGTAATATCCGTACTCGGAAATATAGACCCGGTAGTCTCAACAGGACTTTCTCCTATCCCCCAGCTAATGCCCGTTTCCATGTTAGAGCTAATCCTCACTTCCAAAATCATGACCTCGATTAGAATCACCGGTACTTTTTGATCTAGCTTTTGTACAAATTGTTTAAAACGTTCTATATCAAAGGCAGAGCCTACAACATAAAACTTATTTAATTCTGTATCAACCCTGATATTCAAGGCATTCTTCAGTTCTTCGGGCACGAGGGTTTCAATAAAGCCCAAAGACTGACCTCTATTAGTATTGTTATTCACAGATGAACCGGTACGCACATTGTCTAAATTCTGGTTACTCATATTGGAGTTGTTGTAAGAGGTAAAATTTGTCTGATTGGTAATGCCCGAACTTCTGCCCGCCGATCTGCGATTACTATTGTTTCCAAATGGTTCGCTTAAAAGATCAACAGATCTGTGTTTCATGTGTATGACTTCAACTTTTCTAAGACTTAATTGATCTGCTGTTCCGAAATAGTATATATCACCTTCTTTTTTGAAGGTGAACCGCTTTTGATTTCCTGTGTTTTGCCCATTCGGTCCTTGATTGCTACTGGTATTAGAATGAGTCTCAAAAACTTTATTCAATAGCTCATCAAAACTGATGCGCTTTGCTCTAAACGACGCAGTCCCTGCTGCATCTAACGGGTTGGCTGTAAAAATATTAATGCCTAATTCATTGCCTATGTCATGAACGATATCTTGTATAGGAACATTACTGAAGTCTACCTCTAATAGCTGATTTTTAATATCTAGTACTTTAAATTGCAATTTTGAATTTCTCCTGTAATTTCTTGATACAGAAGCTGGAGTGCTCGTTAGCTCTTTATTGGCAGGGGGTGGAATATTTAAAGATTCAAAGCGGTAGAATCCATCTTTTGATTTCTCAAAATAGAGGTTATTAGAGAAGGCTAGCTTTTCTAGCGCTGTATCAAAATCCGAATCGACAATATAGGCCGTTAGTAAAGTGTTTTCGATCTCCGGGGTAAATACCAGATTTTTTCCCGAAACATCCGTTATTTTCTTGAAAGTTTCGTAAAGATTGTCTGCTTTAAGGTCTAAAGACAATAGGTTACTCTCAGGATTAAAGTAAACCGAAATTGATTTGGGAAGTATCGGAGGGGGGACTTCGTTATAAAGCTTAAAAGACAAAATGTTACCACTAAAATCTATGGTGAGCCGGTATTCTTTGCACAAAAATAGCAGTAAATCTTTTACAGTAACATTGGGGAATCTAGGTGAAATACTTAGATTATCTAAATCTTGAGATACATTGACATTTAGGCCGTGCAATTCGGAGAGTGCTAATAAAAAATTTGAAAGTAAAATATCGTTAACCTTTATCTCTGACTTAACATTTTCGTTTAAACCAGGAACCTCAAAGCTAAGCACTTCAAGTTGGGTCTCTAGATCTTGTAATCTAGTGGTTTCACTTTGAGCCTTGCTCGAGGCATAATAAAAAAAAACTACACAGATAGTAATGAACCATTTTTTCATTGCCGTCCTGATTAGTTGGATAGGATTGGATATACCTCTTCTACCGATGTTTCACCCTTGCACACCATGTTTAAGGCATTGTCTTTAAGTGTTACGTAATTAAGAGCAAGAGTTGATTTAAGATCGGTAGCCTGAGATTTTATCGCTTCCTGGACCTCATTTGTAATGGGGATTATTTCATAAATAGCTTGTCTGCCCCGAAAACCAGTATAATTACAAGCATTACAGCCATTAGGTATATAATGGGTGTTTAATTCTTTGCAGGAACTAAATAATTCAGGGAACCGTTCATGGGCATCTTCTTGTTTTGTTTTGCATTGGCTGCATAAGCGTCGTATCAATCGCTGTGCAACACTCATATTAAGGGTGCCGGCGATTAAAAATGGAGGTATGCCCATGTCCATAAGACGCGAAATGGTAGCAGTGGCGGAATTAGTGTGGATGGTAGAAAGGACTAGATGCCCGGTTAAAGCAGCTCTTATGGCCATGTTGGCTGTTTTAGCATCACGTATCTCTCCCACCATAATAATATCAGGGTCTTGCCTTAGAAAGGTTTTTAGCGTGTTCGTAAAATCCAAACCAATGCTTTCTTTAAGTTGAACCTGATTGATTCCATTTAAGGTGTATTCAATAGGGTCTTCAATTGTAAGGATGTTGGTATCTTCTTTGTTGAGTTCCTTTAAGGTGGCATATAAAGTTGTTGTTTTCCCAGATCCTGTAGGTCCGGAAATAAGCATAATACCATTTGGTTTTAATATGCCCGACTTATAAGTATTTAATTCGTCCTTGCTAAATCCTAAATTTTCGAGATAAATATTTGATGCGTCTTTTTTAAGTAGTCTTAGAACAATCTTTTCTCCATAAAGTGTTGGTAGGGTAGAAACTCGGATATCAATGTCATTGCCTTTTAGTTTTAGACTAATGCGGCCGTCTTGTGGGAGTCGTTTCTCGGAAATGTCCAAACCTGCCTTAATCTTTATTTGATTTACAATGATTGGATACTCGTCCTGAGGAATAATAAAGAACTCTTTTAGTTTGCCATCAATTCGGTATCTAATGCGTTTGGTTTGTTCCGCAGTTTCAAAAAGAATGTCACTACTGCCTATAAGTTGGGCTTTTACTATAACTCGTGTTAAAAAGTCTGAAGAGTAAGACAGGTCTTCAACGGTCTCTCCTCCTTGGGTTCTGTAATTTACTGCCAGTAATTTATTTAGTGCCTCTTTGTGGATGTTAGTTAGTAAAACCTCCCTTCCCAAAACAGTATTTAGCTCATCATTTAACGCCTCATCTGTACTATCGGTCAATAAAAAAAGCTTTCCGTTAACCAGTTTCTTTGGGATAATACGGTAGTGCACTGCTTGTTCACTGGAAATGGTGTTAAGAAGCGCGGTGTCTATATGGAGCTCGCCAGTTATCAATTAAAAAAGAATAAAGAATTATCAAGGAACAACCAGTCCGCTAGAAACAAAACAAAATAAAAAAGGCTCATATATCCAGCTAGTGGAATCGTGTTGTGGTGCAGATTATTAGACCCAATCAGGTGAATGATTAACGAAAAGATAAGTGAGGAAATAAATGTGACTATAAATGGCAGTGTAGGCAAGCAAAGTCCTAAAGCTATAAACATTAGAATATCACCGAGGCCAATTACTTGCCAAATAGAACGCTTCATCTTAAAGCGGGCATACAGAAAAAGGCTCATTGTTAAAAGCGCTACCAGAACAATATTAATGCTGATCTCAATAAAGAATACGGAATAGAAACTTTGTTGCCAGTGAATGATTCCTCCAAGTAAAGCAAGAAATAAAAATAAAGGCCAGCTCACTAAGCGCCATTGAAGGTCTTGTTTTGTAATTAGTCCAAGTACTATGAGAACGGAGGCCTGCAATAACCACATACTTAAGGGATTAATCTTTAGTTATTTGTATTGGCGCGCCATTCTCATCAATTTCCCAAACGTTAAGTATACCATCTCCATCAAAATCGGTCACGGCGGTGGCCCTGGCAGTAAATGAGTTGTGGTCGGCTTCAATAATTTCATAGCGGTAGTTAGACCTCCCTCCCTGAGGAATGGTTTTAGGTGATTCAAAATCAATTTCTCCGAGACTTATACTGTACTTAGAATGCATGTACCGGTAATTGGTTTGCGAGTTGTACAAATGGCTTAATTGTAGTTGTGCTTCTGTGCTTTTAGCCTTACTAATAAGAGGCATTAGATTAGGTAATGCAAGAAGTAATAATATTCCTATGATTACTAAGACCACAAGGACTTCCTGAAGGTTGTATGCTTTAACTTTCATAATCGACTATTTTCGCTAAAAATAGAATGTATTTATCAAAAATGGTAGGTACCAACCTTACAGCGAGTAAGGTGATTTTCTACATTAGGTAGGGCTATTATAGGAATCCGTGCTCAATAGCCGAGTTTATAAGTGCTTCGTCGTTTTGATGCATGGTGTTAAATAGTTCTTTTAACTGCCTTTTTCTTTTTTCAATACCACCTATAGATAAGGGAATGGTTTTAGTGAGATCTTTGGTTCTCTGGCCCTTATACAATTCATGCAATAGCATTTTGTCCAAACGATCAAGTACAATTTTACTGGCTAGTTTTTTTCGTATAAGTTGTAAAACGGTAAGACTATAGTAGGGCGTACCCTGCAAAACATCCTCAAACATCTCTGTAAAGGTTGAGTTTTCCAGATCGCTTTTGTAGACTAGTGCTATGGGGTCCAGTTCGTTGAGAACATTGCTAAGAATAAGGTCCTGATAATGCCCCGTGATCACAATAACCTTAATGTCCTTAAAGTGTTTTTTTAAGTAGATCCCCAGGTCTAAGCCAGATTGTATACTACCGTCCTCCGAGGCAGGAATACGAAGGTCCAGCATGGCGAGGTCCAGTTTTTGATCGGCTAAAAAGTTCCCGGCATGCCGCAGGGCTTCTTCACTACTGGCGGCCGTTTTAATATTAAACTTGACCTTATCTGGGTGATGTTGGGCGTAAGTGAGGCAGGAGTTCTTGTAAACTTCTAAAACAAAGGGGTGATCTTCAACGATGAGGGTGTTTAGAGGGAGTATCATGTTAATAGCATTTTGGTGTGTCTGGATTAAACTAACTCAATTAATTGTTAAATATAGAAATTAATCTATATTTCTTCCTTACGACAATTATAATATTTTTCCCTTTACAGCAATCACGACCTTATCAATTGAAAGTTCAACACTTACTTTTTGTAAGGAATATCCTCAAACCTTTGGTTCTTATTGCTTGTGCTGAAGAGCGTTGTACCTACTAATTTTAGATCATTCAAAATCAATATCATTATGAAAAAACTTCCAGTATTAGTATCAGGCATCGCAATTGTCATTAGTATCCTTTCGGTCCTGTACATTAAACAATCCAGTGAACTGGTCTACATTGATGTAAGTAGAGTACTCGATGGTTATACCCGAACTAAAATTGTTCGAGCAGAATTTGAAAAGAAAGCAGAATTGTTAAATTCTAATGTTGATAGCTTAGTAGCAAATTGGAGAGAAGAAATTAAGGCATATGAAAAGGATCGGGTTTCCATGTCAAAAAAAGAACTGGAGCTTAAGCAGCAATTGTTAAGCAACAAGCAGCAACAAATTAATAGCTATCAGCAGGCTATCCAAAAGCAAATTCAGGAAGAGGATCAAAAATCAACCCAGACCGTCCTTAATGACATTAATGATTATGTAAAGGAGTACGGGGAACAACACGGTTATCGCATCATCTTTGGGGCAAGTGGTGGAGGAAACATCATGTTTGCCTCTGAAGGATCTGACCTCACTGAGGAAGTTATTAATGGACTCAACCTGGAATTTGAAGCCCTCCCTGAATAATGCGGTACAGCTTAATATTTATCCTCATTATTGCCGCTCTGTCCTCCTGTGGTCATCCGCAGCGTTTTAATACGGAGGAAGAATTGGTCAATTTCATTCAAGAGAACTCTCCTTTCAACAATACAAAGATCGTCAATGGGTATGAGTTTCAGTTAGAGTATAGACCCTCCGATCTGTTAGTAGCCCAACACTTAAATGGAAGGGCAACAAACGATTCTATAATTGCAGCTTTAAGAAAGCAATACAACAAGCAATTGTATTTTAATCTGAGTATCAGCAAACATCAAAAAGAACTCCTTAGTGTAGTGCCTAATTCCATGCAGGAATTTAGTCGGCTTAATCAGACCTTGTCGTTTGGAATGAGCAATAAGGTGCATTTGTACTCTAAACAAAAAGATACCATAGAGCTGCTTGATTATAACTATCCTAGGCTTTATGGAATGTCTAGAGCAACATCCATGATGTTTGTGTTTCCAAATGATTTCGACGCTCTTAAAGACGATTATATCAATTTCTCCATAGAAGATTTGGGGATACAAACTGGTGAAATCCGTTTTAAAATACCCACGTCTCTCATAAAAAATCAACCCACTCTAGTATTTAATTAAAACCTGTAACCAATGAAACATCCTTTAAAAGTTGTGCATAAATCCCTAGTTGGGGTATTTATGACCTTATGCCTAATCACCTTCGCTCAAGGACCTAATTCTCCCGAGGCGGCAGGATTTGAACCCGTCGATGCCACCGACATGGTTAATCTTTCCAACGGAAATTTCACCTATGTGTTACCACTATTAGA